>JAUZOB010000197.1 GCA_030706665.1 Bacteroidota bacterium | reverse complement strand
CGGATTCATGTATTTTGAATACATAACAGAGTCAGCAAGATCTGCAAGTAAATCATTGAACCGGGAATTTAGATGAAACCTGAGTCTGTTCGACTGAAATATAATAAGGAATGCAAATATTGCAACAATCCCGATGAGAATAAAGGGATGGATTGATTCGCTGAGAAAATCACAATATTTAATGAAATAAAGATACAGTCCTCCTATAACTGAAAGCGTAATGGTTGCCAGAATCAGGTAATTCCTGATTTCACTGGTAAATGATCTGGATTTTGAGACTTTCATCTATTAAGATAGAATATGATTATATAGCCTCTATTCTACGCTTAACGAATGATTTAGGTTTAAGATTCAGGAACTATTTTTTTGCAAATAACTTATCAATAAATTCAATCTTGCCACTCTTTTTTAATTCCTGAATTATTTGTTTCCGATATTCAGGTTTATACCAGAAAAAGAACTGCCGCTGAGCCAATTTTTCCTGCGAAGTACGGGGCGTATAGACTTTCTCAAGCGTATAGGGATTGTATCCGGAATAATATATCTCGGTAGAGAGCGTCATGGGAGTGGGAGTAAAGTCCTGCACCTGTTCCAGATGAAAGTTCAGTTGTTTGGTTTCAACCGCAAGCTGGGCCATATCTTCAATCTGGCTGCCGGGGTGGCTGGAGATGAAATAAGGAATCAATTGTTGATTTAGATTATATTCCTGATTGATCTGACTGAACAATCCTGACAACTTCTTGAAAAGGGAAAATGAAGGCTTGCGCATTAGCTTTAATACCCTATCCGAAGAGTGTTCCGGAGCCACTTTCAACCTTCCGGATACATGGTTACGGATTACCTCGCGCAGGTAATTCATGTTATTTTGATTCACCTGATGATTTCCCGTATCGTGCAGTATCATGTCATAGCGAATCCCGCTTCCGATAAAAGCCTTTTTGATCTTCGGATTCGAGGATACCTTTCGGTAAAGCGCCAACAAGGGGCCATGATCAGTATTGAGATTTTTACAGACAGAAGGGAAGATACAGGAAGGGCGGCTGCATTTTGAACAGAGATCCTGATTCATCCCCTGCATCCGGTACATGTTCGCAGAAGGGCCTCCCAAATCGGACAAATATCCTTTAAAGTCAGGCATCTGTGTAACATTTTCCACTTCATTCAAAATCGACTTCTCGGAACGGCTGACAATAAATTTCCCCTGATGGGCTGATATGGTACAAAAGGAACATCCTCCAAAGCATCCCCGATGAATGTTCACAGAATGGCGGATCATCTCATAGGCAGGGATTTCACCTTTGTTCCTGTATTTCGGATGAGGCAACCGGGTAAAAGGAAGATCATAGACCTTATCCAACTCTTTTTCGGTCATCACGGGCCAGGGAGGGTTCACCACGATCATGTTCTCTCCGGCCTCCTGAGTCAATTTTGACGCATGCTGTTTGTTGGACTCCTCTTCTATGTGTTTGAAATTCTGTGCATATTTTATTTTCTCATTCAGACACTCTTCATGACTGAATAAACGAATATCCTGCCATTCTTTATTTGTAGCATATTGACTGTCCCGGGGTACCAGAAATGCAGTTTGAGGAATGTTTGTTAATTTATGAAAGGGAATCCCCCGTTGCATAAACTCAATGATCTTAACAATCGATTTTTCTCCCATTCCATAAATGAGCAGGTCCGCTTTACTGTCAACCAGAATCCCCGGCATCAGCTTATCTGACCAGTAGTCATAATGAGTCAGCCTTCGGAGTGAAGCCTCAATTCCACCGATGACAATAGGAACGTCCGGATAGAGGTCTTTTAGAATGTTACTGTAGGTGATGGTTGTATAATCGGGACGATATCCTGCTTTCCCTCCGGGAGTATATGCATCATCCGATCGCCTTCTTCTGTTTGCCGTATAATGATTCACCATCGAATCCATACATCCGGCAGTGATGGCAAAGAACAAACGCGGGCGCCCGAACTTTTTAAAATCTCTTAAATCGTCTTTCCAATTTGGCTGAGGAACAATAACCACCCGGAGACCTGCAGCCTCCATAATCCTTCCGATGACAGCAGTACCGAATGAAGGATGATCGACATAGGCATCCCCGGAGAAGAAGATTACATCCACTTCATCCCATTCTCTTGCTTCTATTTCTTTACGGGTAACAGGTAACCATGCATTGCGGTCGATCGACATATTCTTCAGCCTCCTCTTTTGTTTGCAAAGATACTATTTGTAAGGATTGATTTTATAGCTATTGCCACAGACGATGAACAATAAGCTATCTTTTTCGTAAACAATGAATTGAAAATGCGAGTTTGTGGTTCAAAAAGAATAAGTGCGGTAACTTAATATTTTTGTAGCTTTGGACCTGTGAACCTTAATTAACCAGATCATACTGTATGAATAAAAGGGATTTTATTAAAACCCTGGGATTTGCAGCAGCAGGGGTAGCTATTGCAAATTCATCAAGTGCTCTTCCTCTGTTTTTTAAAGGAAATAGAAAATCTACATGGCCTGAAATCTGGACATGGATGGGGGGGAATCCGTCACGCTCTGACGATGAATGGAAAAGTATATTTGAGAAACTTCACAATGCAGGTTTCGGAGGAGTACTGTTTGAATCCGGTGTCGAATTACTGGCACATGTTGCTCCTTTTGCTCAGGATGCAGGGATTGAGTTACATTCCTGGATGTGGACCTTAAACAGGCCGGCAGATGAAGAAGCTAAGAAGCATAAAGACTGGTATGTCGTCAATCGCAATGGCGAGTCCTGTTATGACAAACATCCTTATGTCGAATATTATCAGTGGTTGTGCCCATCGAAAGAAGAAGTATTTCAACATATTGAGAAGGATGCGTTATCACGTGTGAGAATTCCCGGAGTGTCCGGAGTACATCTGGACTATGTCCGTTATCCCGACATTATCCTGCCTAAAGCTTTGCAACCTCATTATGGTTTGGTTCAGGATCATGAGATGCCTGAATATGACTTCTGTTATTGCGAAACCTGTCGTGAGAAATACATGCGGAAAACCGGAATGGATATTTTAACCCTTCCGAATCCTGATCTCGACGAACAATGGAAACAATACCGATATGACAGCGTTACCCGCTTTGTAAACCGATTAGCCAAATTAGTCCACAAGCAAAAGAAAGTAATCTCAGCAGCTGTATTTCCTTATCCGGAACTGGCCCGGACCATATGCCGACAATCCTGGAACGATTGGAATCTGGATGCCTTCTTCCCCATGATTTACCAAAATTTTTACGAAGAGGATATTCCCTGGATTGGGAAAGCTACCCGCAACGGGGTCCGCGATCTAAAGGGAAAGGCTCATCTGTTCTCCGGTTTCTTCCTTCCTGATCTTCCCAATGAAGGCGATTTAAGTCAGGCAATTCATGAAGCCCGTTCAAACGGAGCCAATGGAATCTCCATTTTTGAATATGAAGGTCTGAAAGAATATCAGTGGCAGGAGATCAAACAGTTTTACGAATCAAAATCAATCAGATAAAAATGAAAAGGCATACATTCATTGCATTATTTCTATCTTTTATAAGCCTGACAGGTTGGAGCCAACGACCTGTCGATTACGTTAACCCGTTCATCGGAACAACCAATTATGGAGCTACAAATCCCGGAGCTATTGCCCCTCAGGGAATGGTATCTGTAGTCCCGTTTAATGTTACCGGTTCTTCATTGAACAAGTTTGATAAAGACACTCAATGGTGGTCAACGCCCTATTCACACGAAAATAAATTCTTTACAGGATTCTCACATGTTAACCTGAGCGGGGTGGGATGCCCCGAACTGGGGGTAATATTGGCGATGCCAACGACCGGAACAATTAATGCCGATCCCAAACAATATGGTTCTGTTCATAGCGGTGAAGTTGCCCATCCCGGATATTACAAAACTGTTCTTGAAAAATATGGAATTATAGCAGAAGCAACCGCAACCCAACGAAGCGGACTGAGCCGTTTTTATTTTCCTCAGGGAAAATCAAACATCCTGATTGATCTGGGTGTGGGACTGACGAATGAGTCGGGGGCCATGTTACGGATTATAAATAGTCAGGAAGTGGAAGGTTACAGGATGACCGGAACCTTCTGCTACAGTACCGGATCGGAAAGACCTGTCTATTTTGTTGCTCGCTTTAGCAAACCTGCTATTGATTTCGGAGCATGGAAAAAGATGCCACAGATGAAAGCAGAAAAGGACTGGTCGAATACAAGCGGACAGTTCAAATATTATAAAGGATTTAAACAGGAAATGACGGGCGACAGCATCGGTGCATGGTTTACCTTCGACACCAAGACCAATGAACCGGTCATGGTGCGAGTCGGAGTATCGTATGTCAGTATTCAGAATGCCCGTTTAAATCTCCAGACGGAACAAAAGGACTATGACTTTGAAGCCATTCAAAAAACTACAGAAGCAGCCTGGAATAACAAATTATCAAAGGTATTGGTCGAAGGCGGAACGCCTGATCAGCGGACTGTCTTTTACACGGCTCTTTATCACATGCTGATTCATCCCAATGTATTGAATGACGTTAACGGGCAGTATCCCGCGATGGAAACCTACGAGACCAAACAGGTTGAGAATGGCGATCGGTATACTGTTTTCTCCTTGTGGGATACTTATCGGAACCTGCATCCTTTCATGTCGTTGGTGTATCCCGAAGCACAGCTTAACATGGTGCGCTCTTTGGTCGATATGTACAAAGAAAGCGGTTGGCTTCCGAAATGGGAACTCAATAGCCGCGAGACCTATGTGATGGAAGGGGACCCTGCAATTCCAGTAATTGTTGATACCTATAAAAGAGGGCTGAAAGATTTCGATGTGCAGTCAGCTTATGATGCCATGATCAAATCGACCACCTTGCCCGGAAAAGAAAACCGCCTCCGTCCCGATAATGATGATTACCTGAAGTTCGGTTATATTCCACTTCGTGAACAATTTGACAAATCGGTATCTCATGCACTTGAATATTACGTTGCCGACTGGAATCTGTCTCAATTTGCAAAAGCCTTAGGAAAGGAAAAAGACGCAGAACGATATCTGGCACAATCTCTCCGCTATAAAGGATATTTCGATAAGGAGTTTAATATGATACGTCCCAGACTGGCAGACGGAAAGTTCCTGACCCCTTTTAATCCCCGGCAGGGAGAAAACTTTCAACCATGCCCGGGTTTTCATGAAGGCTCGGCCTGGCAATATGCTTTCTATGTTCCCCATGATATCCCCGGACTCATGATGCTGATGGGTGGAGCAAAACCATTTGTTTCAACCTTGCAGAAAGTCTTTGATGAAAATCTGTTTGATATGGCCAATGAGCCGGATATCAACTATCCGTATCTTTTCACTGCCGTGAAAGGTCAAGAGTGGAGAACGCAAAAAACAGTAAGGGCCCTGATTGATAAATATTACAAGAATGCGCCTGACGGAATCCCCGGCAACGACGACTGCGGAACGCTCTCAGCCTGGGTTGTATACAGTATGATGGGATTCTATCCTGTCTGTCCTGGAAATACAGATTATACTTTAACGGCTCCTGTCTTTGACCGAATCACCATTACGCTCGATAAAAATTACTATCCTACGGATAAACTCGTGATTGTTGCAGATAAGATGGGGAAGAAGAATGACCTGATTTATAAAATGGTTGTTGAGGGAAAACCCTATCGAAAATTCGTTATCTCGCACAAGGATCTGGTGAAGGCCGGAACGATACAGTTCTTCTTAAAGGATAATGACCGAAAGTAAATAGACGGTAAAAGATTATACAATGGCCCTGTTCGTTTTCCATTTCAAATTGAAGTGGGAATGAACAGGGCTTTTTGTTTGAAGAGTTTATCGTGTTTCCCTGATGTAGTTTATTCGTGATTCTGATTTATCAACACCACTGCAGCACCTTGGTTAAACTACCGTTGGTTTACCGTTGAACTACCCTTTCTTTACCAGGAGGGTAGTCGAAGAGTAGTGTGACGGTAGTTAAAATAAGGCGTTGGTGTGGCATCACTGATATTAACAACGGATCTGTTCTAATGGATATAGGTTTGCTGGCGAATTAATATTCTTTGGAATAAGTTAAACATGATTATTCTCATTGCTTTACAAGGTGAAAAATGATGATAGTCATGGTTTTATCGGGTTGTATTGTGTGAAAATCAGATGTTTCAAAAAACATGTTGTGAAACATATGGAATAAAGTTGTATAAAATGATCATTGTATCAGGACAGAACAGAACACGATAACCAATTGAAGATGAATAAAAAATACTGATGAGAAATTTTTTAAAAGGTACCCTTCTT
>JAUZOB010000196.1 GCA_030706665.1 Bacteroidota bacterium | reverse complement strand
TTTTTACGACTTCCTTTGATTTCTGAAGGGAAGCACTCATATCTGCATCAGGGTCTAGATTTATGTTCTTTTTAATGTATTCAACTGTTCTGTAAGCTCCAGTTGTAACAGCCTGAATCGATGCACCTGTGAACCAATAAATAACTGAACCTCCACATATAAATCCGAGGATTGTATATGGATTCAGAATATTAAGAATCTGTTCTGGCTGAATGCCAAGCGTATCACGAATCACAAGGATCAAAGAGAAAATCATGGTTGTCGCCCCGACAACGGCTGTACCGATCAATACAGGTTTAGCTGTTGCCTTGAACGTATTTCCTGCACCGTCATTGGCTTCCAAATAATATTTTGCCTTTTCGAAATCGGGTTTAAATCCGAAGTCCTTTTCAATCTCTTCACTAACGTCTTTACGTTCCTCAATCAACGAAAGCTCATAGACACTCTGAGCATTGTCGGTTACAGGCCCATAACTGTCAACGGCAATTGTTACCGGTCCCATTCCAAGGAATCCAAAAGCAACAAGACCAAATGCAAAAATGGAAGGATATTGCATAAAATCAGCTAATCCCAAAGTACTAGCCATATAAGCAATAAACATCAACCCAAAGAAAACCATACCTTGCCAGAATGCACTAAAGTTACCGGAAACTAATCCTGATAAAATCGTAAGTGAAGCTCCCCCTTCACGTGATGCCGTAACAATTTCCTGTACATGTTTTGATTTTGGGCTGGTAAATATCTTGGTAAATTCAGGGATTAATGCAGCTCCGAGAGTTCCACAACTGATAATTACCGAAAGGATAAGCCAAAGATTATGAGGCATAGCCCCCAATTGCCAATAACTGACAAGAAAAGTCATGATAATAGAAAGTATAGACGTAATCCAAACCAGATTTGTGAGAGGTGCTTCAAAGTCAATGTCATCAACATGAGAATAGCGGACTTTACTCAACGCCTTATTAATATAATAAGCAATTACAGAGGTAATAATCAACAGAATACGCATTATAAAGATCCAGGTCAGAAGTTCTTTCTGAAAATCAACATTGGTAACAGCAAGAACGATAAAACTGATCAAAGCAACGCCGGTAACGCCATAAGTTTCAAACCCATCAGCGGTTGGTCCAACACTATCCCCTGCATTGTCTCCTGTACAGTCGGCAATTACTCCGGGATTACGAGGATCATCCTCTTTAATTTTGAAAACAATTTTCATCAGGTCAGACCCGATATCAGCAATCTTTGTAAAAATACCACCTGCAATACGCAAAGCACTGGCACCAAGAGATTCTCCAATTGCAAATCCGATAAAGCTCGCTCCTGCATATTCCCTTGGAACAAAGACAAGGATTATCAGCATCATAATCAGCTCGACGCAAACAAGCATAACTCCAATACTCATACCCGCCCTCAATGGAATGTTTAATAATTTCAAAGGTTTACGTTCCAAAGAAGCAAAAGCCATACGGCTATTGGCAAGCGTATTCATTCGGATTCCGAACCAGGCGACTCCATATGAACCAAGGATACCGATTACCGACCAGGCTAAAATCAGTAATACTCCTCCGATTGGATTTCCCTGGAGAACTCCGAAATAAAAACCGATACAACATGCAATAAAAATCTCCAAAATAATCAGGAATTTCCCCTGCTGTATCAGATAAGTCTTGCAAGTTTCGAAAATAGTATGCGAAACATCTAGCATCGAAGAATGCGCATGTAATTTCTTCACTTTTAGATACTGATACATCCCAAAGGCTAGCCCAAAAAAGCAAATGATAAATCCCAGTAACAGGAGATTGTTCTGAGAATCGGTAAGCACAGGGATTTTTAAATTGGCTTCGCTAGCCCATAAAGCTGCCGGAAGCATTAAAAGGGCAATAAATGTTATTATTTTTTTCATGGTTTGGAAATTAGAGTGTGTACTATAAAATAAATAAATAAATATCAAATGTGTATCATTAAAATTTATATAAATAACATTTTTAACATTTAGACAGTAATACATCTATAATTACAAGCATTCCAAGCCACATAACTAATTGTATACAAATATTTTTACTTTTTGTAACGATAATCAATTTTTATCGTATTAGTTTATAAAATACGCTTAGTTTTCTATTTTATCCTCTCTTTTAAATCAAAAAAAGGGAATACTCAAGCTTTTTTATAAGCTTTTAAAGTGAATAGAAAGATCGTTGTCATATATTTTAACATCGGTAATTCCGAAAAAAATAAAGTTCTTTGAAAAAGAGAAATATTAAAATGATTGCGAATTGCATTAAGATAGAGAAGGGGTTAACATTCTTTTAACGATGCAACACCTAAGAGAAAAAGGTCAAAACAATAGACTATATGTTGTTTATTTACAGAATAATACACCAATATAGCTTATAGCATTAGCAAAGCGATTACAATTTTTCCTTTTATTATAACGAATCATTTAATATTTACCTAACACAAAAATGTGTTATAAAGCATATCTTTGAATTGTGATTTTTATTCATAGGTTTGGATTTAGTTAGTTTTTTTGGTTTAGTTAGTTTAGTTAGTTAGGGTGAGAAAAGGATAGATAATCTATCTATCCTTTCTTTAAAACCCTTAAAAGAGCTGAAAATTTGAATACTAGATAAACATTTGATCAGCGAACGTTGTTTTAATTAGTAAGAAAAGAGTTCTTTAAAAATATTCGTGTTTTGCAAGCATTAACATTTTCTTGATATTATTTAACACAGCCTTAAGAATAAAATGTGTTGTAAAACATATCTTTGTAACGAGATTTTTTTTCATAGGTTTGGATTTAGTTAGTTTTATTGGTTTAGTTAGTTAGTTTAGTTAGGTGAGAAAAGGGTGGATTTTAACGTAAATCTACTCTTTTTCTTTTTTAAGCCCATTCGATCAAATTAAAATGGACATTCTCAAAACAAGTTCTTTCAAAGCAGTGTTATATTTGTTTATATAATTTTCAAAAGTGGATTTTTTTAATTGAAATCGTTTAAAAATAAGAGCTATGGATAAACAAGCAATTGAAAAAGTTCTAATCGAAGCGGTTCAATCAACTGCCAATGATGATGGTTGGTCAAACCTTGCAGAAATTGGAGGGGTTTTAAGAATTAAGGGAATAAAGTATGGCAAACTTGCAAAATTTATAGCAGGTTATCCGCATCTCCTTGAAACCCGAATAGATGATACCAAGCAACCTCCTGTTGTATATGCCAAGGTGATAGAGGAAACTACACCGGAAGATGAATAAAAAAAGGAGCAGCATTCTTTAATGAATACTGCTCCTTTTTATATTATTCAACATCAAGATACTACCCCGACAAATCAAGAATTGATTATTACTCTATCAAAACTTTCTCAAAAAAAGATACAACAACTGCTATTCGTCCGAAAAATGCACCAATACGCTTCGATAAGCATTAAATATTTTAGATTTTGAGACGAACCCAAGATATTTTCCTTCTTCTACAACCGGAAGATTCCATGCTCCTGTTTTAGTAAATTTATTCATTACGGAATCCATATTTTCATTAGGAAATACCAGCGCAGGGGGCGAAATCATCAAATCATGAACATGGGTTATATCGTACATCTCACTATTAAACATGATACTTCGAATATCATCAAGGACTACAATTCCTTTAAGCAAACCATTCTCATCTATTACAGGGAATATGTTCCTATTTGATTTGGAGATCGTTTTAACCAACTGACCGAGTGTCGCATTTTCATTGACTACTAACAAATCAGTCTCTATCACATTTCTAAGTTTCAACAAGGTCAAAACAGCTTTATCCTTATTATGAGTGATTAACTCACCACGTTCGGCGAGCCTTTTTGTATAGAGCGAATGAGGTTCAAAACTCATTATAGTTAGATAGGAGATTGTAGACGTGATCATTAGCGGTATAAACAAAGAATAACCTCCGGTAATTTCAGCAATCAGGAAGATTGCAGTTAAAGGCGCATGCATCACTCCGGCCATCACCCCGGCCATTCCGACTAAAGAGAAATTTCCTTCGGGTAAAGGGATCCCCAATACATTCCGAAAAAAGATTACCAGAAAATATCCAGCCACCCCACCCATGTATAGCGACGGTGCAAATATCCCTCCTACTCCTCCTGCTCCATTTGTAGTAGCCATGGCAACTACCTTGAAAACAAGAATTAGCGCCAAAAACAATAAAAATAGTATCGTATTATGCTGTGTTCCGTAAAAAAACGAATTGTTCAGAATATTCGTTCCATGTCCGTTTAAAATATCAATAATTGTCAAATATCCTTCTCCCCACAGCGGAGGAAATAAGAATATTAAAATTCCCAGCAGCCCGCCTCCAATTAACAACTTACGGATAGGATTACTGATTTTTTTAAATTTTGATTCAACCCACATTGCCGAGCGGGTAAAATACAGGGATATGAATCCACAAAAAACACCCAGGACTATATAATAAGGGATATTATTCAGATTAAAAGGAGAATTCATATAAAATGAAAGGAGGACATTGTTTCCCACTAACAAATAAGTAAAGGAAGCTGATGTTACTGCCGAAATCAAGATAGGGATCAGTGAAGCCATGGTCAGATCCATCATTAGCACCTCCATTGTAAACAACATCCCTGCCAACGGTGCTTTAAAAATTCCGGCAATAGCTCCTGCGGCTCCACACCCGATCATCAAGGTAATTGTCTTATAATTCATTCTCATTAGCCGAGCAAGATTTGATCCGATTGAGGCACCAGTAAGAACAATCGGGGCTTCAGCTCCCACAGATCCCCCGAGTCCAATGGTTAACGAGCTACCTATTATTGAGGTGTAATTATTATGTGGCCGGATAAAACTATCTCTTTGCGATATGGCAAATAAAATACGCGTCACACCGTGGCTAATATCGTCTTTGACGTAATAACGAACAAAAAGCATGGTCAACCCGATACCAAACATAGGCAGGGCCAGATACCAATAACTCCAACTTTTGATATCAAACCATGATGTTAACTCATAAGCCGTAAAATGAACCAGATTTTTTAGGATTAAAGCAGCAAGTCCGCAAGCTAATCCAACTACTATACTTAGGAAATAGATAAAACTTTTTTCAGGGATTCGTCTTACCCTCCAATCAATAAATTTATCGAGGACTAATTCTAATTTACTCATTTCAGGAAATCATTCTTTACAAAGATACAACTTCAAACAAGCAATAAAAAATCATTTACGGATTCACCCGTTTTAGATCATTAAAATTAATATCTTTCAGATAATAAAAATTGAGCTTTTAAATTTAAACTCTATTTATCTATGAAAGTTTCAATTACCGGATCCGGAGGTTTTATTGGTTCAGAAATTACCAGGAATTTCAAAGAGCATTCAATTGAAATAATCCGACTTTCACGAGATCTGTTGCAGAACGATTGTACTGAAATTGCAGAAGCAATTAAATCATCAGACGTGGTCATTAATCTCGCTGGAGCTCCTATCTTCTCAGGGCGATGGAATCAGAAGAAAAAAGATTTAATTTATAACAGTCGGATAAACACAACCCGAAAATTAGTTCAAAGTATCTCTCTACTGGAAGAATCCATTCGTCCGACTCTTCTTCTTAATGCATCAGCAATTGGGGTATATAGTCCTCATAAAATTCACGACGAATATTCAGCTGATCTAAGAAACGACTTTCTGGGAAAAGTTATAAAAGACTGGGAAAAAGAAGCCAATAGAGTAACAGAATACAAAGTTCGTGTTGCAATCCTGCGGTTTGGTTTGGTCATAGGTAAAAACGGAGGAGTTCTAAATCGACTGCTTCCTCTTTACAGAATTGGACTCGGAGGGAAACTCGGGAATGGGAAACAACCATTCCCATATGTATGTATAGAAGACATCATCAATGCAATTAATTTTTTAATTACACATCCTGAATGCAATGCCGTTTATAATTTGACAGCCCCTGTGAATTGCACTCAAAAAGAATTTTCATCAATATTGGCCCATACGTTGCATCGTCCTGCAATTTTTACCGTTCCTGCTTTCGTCTTGAAAATTCTATTGGGAAAATCATCTCATGAATTATTACATACCCCTCACGTTATTTCTCGCCGACTAACTGAAGCCGGTTTTAAATTTGAATACCCGGACCTACAATCAACGCTGAATTATTTACAACTACGTTATTGAACAATCAGCTATTCATCTGAGACTTTTCCATTCCAGATTAAATAAATTCAACCATATAATAAGGTTATTGAGTTAACTAGGATAATCACGTAAAAATCAAGAATAATGGATATATAAATCCATCATCAGCCACATCTTATATA
>JAUZOB010000195.1 GCA_030706665.1 Bacteroidota bacterium | reverse complement strand
TGGCCTATGTCGGTAACTTCGCGTATTATTACCAGTACTGATGAAGCTGAAATGGCGAATTGTCTGCGCATTTTAAAACGGACTCATGCCGATACCGGATTTATGCATGAGAGCTTTTTCAAAGATGATCCCAATAAGTTTACCCGGAAATGGTTTGCATGGGCGAATACACTTTTTGGGGAGATGATGATTAAACTCTCGGAACAACATCCGGCTTTATTGCAGAAAGAATATTAACTGGCAAATCAATCCGGATTAATAATCCTGTTTTTCGGATATTTACCAAAGAATATAAAAAGAGTTTTTCCAATGTCTATCTTGGGAGTTCCTCCCGGGATAGACATTCCTTTTTTATACCAAAGCTCTATCAATTCCTTATCAACACTATATTTGGCACTACGCTTAGCTGTGGCTCAAGCGTCGTTCAATCGTCGGTTCGATATACAAACCACGTCTGAACCATGTACAAACCACGAACGAAATATAGTGTTGCTCTCTTGTTGATATGGTTCGGTTGTCTTTATAATGGCGCAAAAAGAAAAAGGATCAGACAGGATTCCCGGAGGTAAGTGATGTGCATAATTGTTGCAGATCAAGTGAGAAAAAGGGAGGAGCGTATGGATTCGTAAATATTTATAAACAAAAACTCCGGTTCGTTGAAATTCAACTAACCGGAGTTTTATTCGGGTGATAGATCGGTCTCGAACCGACGACCTCTAGAACCACAATCTAGCGCTCTAACCAACTGAGCTACAATCACCATTAATTTTGTGGTTGCAAATATAGTGTTTTATTTTCTATTTCTGCAAGTAGAAACCGGCACTTTTTTTATGCTTTTTTGTTTTTGCATTGATAAACTGTAAGTTCGAAATGAAAAAAAAGAAAATTTTCTTGTTCTTTGAAAGTATGCCTGAATGTTGTAATTCTATTTGCAAACGAACGTATTTTAAAAACCTGCATTTTTATTGAATTAAGAGATGTTTGTAAGGGCATCAAAGGCATAATAATTCAATAAGGAGAGAAATTCTATAAAATAAGAGAGGTTCTTTTATCCCGGCAAGTATTGTTCATTTATCTTTGCAAGTAAAAGATATAAAATTATTTGAAGTTGCCCGGGGAACAGTTATTGCATATTGTGTTGAGACAGTCATTCTTGTGTCTTTTTGTGGCAGAAGGGGATTAAGCCTTCGGTTTATATTCCATTTGAAATACTTCTTCCATTATCTGTTTTTCTAATCGCTTCATTTTTCGTTGTTGAAAAGATGTTTTCTTAGTTTTGCAAAAAATAACAGAAAGAGATGGAGTTTTTACTTGATGATCAAAAGACTGAAAAGCATTTTCAGGATATTCTCCGGCAACTGGTCCCTTTACAAAACGGGGTAGTAGCCCATTCGATGAAAGAAAGGGGGATTTTATATAAAGTAAATCTTGGCGCCTCGATTGTTGACCTTCGGAAGCTGGCAAAATATTATACTCCTGATCACCTTTTGGCCTTGAAACTGTGGAATAAGGGATGGAGGGAGACTAAAATCCTGGCTACTTTACTTGAAGTTCCGGAAGAGTTATCTGAAGAACAGATGGATTATTGGGTGAGGAGTTTTGAGTCGACCGAATTAGCAGAGCAAGCAGTTTTAAACTTGTTCCCCAGGAATAAATTTGCCTATGTAAAGGCGTTGGAATGGTGTAGAGGGAAGAAATTTTTGGTAAAATATACTGGCCTTCTGTTGATGGGACGGCTTGCTTTTACAGATCACAAAGCGCCCGATGAGATGTTTGAACCATTCTTTGATGTTCTACCCCCATTGACAAAAGATTCCAAACTTTCTGAGGTATTTTATCGCACATTCGGACAACTTGGCAGACGAAGCATTGAGTTGAATAAAACGGCAATTGAATTTGCTCATTTTATGAAGACACTTGAGTCTGAAGCAGCCTCTCTGCTTGCAGATCAGATTCTTGAGGAGTTGCAAAGTGACTGGGTACAGGCAAAATTAAAATCCTGACATGTTAATTCGTGTTAAATGTTTTGTGTGTAAGCCCTTTTGCACGATATTTGAAATTAATGTAACAAAACAATAAAGAAAACGATTATGAGTTTGACAAAATCATCAAATCCTGTTTTTAATAACAAGATTTTTCAAAATGCCGCTGTAGATAGCCGTGAAGGGATGATGACCATTCAGGGTGCAATGAATAAAACTGCTCTTTTGCTTCTGTTTGCTGTTTTAAGTGCAGGTTTTGTTTGGAATAAATTTTTTGCTTTTGCAAGTTTGGCTCAAGCAGTTTCCGGTGTCTCAATGTGGTTGTTGGGAGGAGCAATCGGCGGTTTTATCCTGGCGATGATTATTAGCTTCAGTCCAAGACGTGCACCGATTCTTGCACCTATTTATGCTGTTCTCGAAGGACTTTTCCTGGGAGGGATCTCGGCTATCTTTGAAGCTCGTTATCCCGGACTGGTTATGCGTGCAGTAGGATTGACTTTTGGTGTGTTCGCTGTCATGCTTTTTTTATACCGTAGTCGCATCATTCGCGTGACCAATAAGTTCAGAATGATTATGGTTGCAGCAATCGGCGGAATCATGTTGGTTTATCTGGTAAGCTTTATCATTTCCTTTTTCGGTGTTCATATTTCTTTTTTGACCGACAGTAGTAGGCTGGGAATCGGATTTAGTTTGCTGGTGGTCGGAATTGCAGCATTCAGTTTGATGCTTGACTTTGATCTGATTGAGCAGGCTGCATCTCAGGGAGCCCCTAAATATATGGAATGGTATGGCGCTTTCGGACTAATGGTTACATTGGTTTGGCTGTATCTTGAAATACTTAAACTGTTGGCACGTTTGGCAAATAATCGCAACTAAAAAAGCGATTCTTGTCTATCCATAAAAAAGGCTGTCTTTAAAAGGGACGGCCTTTTTTATGGATATGTTTTTATATTTGTATAATAAAACGAATGTAACATGAGAATCCTTGAAGTAACTGATAAGTCAACCCGTAAATATTTTCATAAGGTACCTCACCTGATTTATAAAAATGACCCGAATTGGGCTTGTCCGCTTGAAGGGAGTGTTGAAGAAGCATTTGATCGTCAAAAAAGTACCTATCTAAAAGAAGGAGAGATTTGCCGATGGGTGTTGTTTGATGAAAAGAATGATCCCATAGGGCGTATTGCGGCTTTCTTTCATAAAAAAAAGTCATTTGTCTTTGATCAGCCTACCGGAGGATGTGGCTTTTTTGAGTGCATCGATAACCGGGATGCGGCTTTTCTTTTATTCGATACCGCAAAAGAGTGGTTGAAGAATCATGGATTGGAAGCGATGGATGGTCCTGTGAATCCTGGTGAGAACTACGTGAATTGGGGACTGTTGGCAGAAGGATTTATGCCTCAAGGGTACGGAATGCCGTATAATCCGGAATATTATCTGCGTCTTTTTAACGAATACGGGTTTAAGGTTTACTTTGAGCAATATAGTTATCATCTGGATCTTACTAAACCTTTCCCAGAACGGTTCTGGAAAATTGCAGAATGGATTGCTAATAAGCCCGGATTTAGTTTCGAGCACATGAAGTTCAACGAGATGGACCGCTTTGTCGATGATTTTGTGTCGATCTATGATGAAGCCTGGCGTTTCCATGAACATTACAATCCGTTGGATCCCGATGATGTCCGTATTTTTATCAATTCGGCCAAGATGATTCTTGATGAGCAGTTTATTTGGTTTGCTTACCATGAAGGAAAACCTATTGCTCTTTTTGCCATGATTCCGGATATTAATCAGATTCTGCGCCATCTGAAAGGGAAGATGAATTTATTGGGCATAGCGAAATTCATGTATCTGATGAAGAAACATGCGATCACTCGTTCCCGGATTCTGATTATGGGGATCATTCCTCAATTTCAGCGATCAGGGATTGATTCTGCTATTTTCTGGCATCTCGATAAGGTGATGAAACAAAGGCCATGGTATACTGAGGTGGAATTATCCTGGGCAGGCGATTTTAATCCTAAGATCATCTCGCTATATAAAGCAGTGGGAGGGAAACAGATGAAAACTCATTATACAATGCGTTACCTTTTTGATCGAAATGCTCCTTTTCGCAGAGTCCCGATTATTGGAGAAAAGGAATAGAAAATCATAAAGCAAGGGTAACTCAGAATAAGCGTGATTGTCTTTTGCGCACTATTTTAATTGATCCAATGCTTTCTGTTTTAATTTATTAATTGGTTGATATGAAAGCAGATGGCTGTCTGTTTGAGGTAAATGAATATTTTTTGCAAAATATTTTCAAAGAATGTTTTGGGATTTCCAATTTAGTCTCTAAATTTGCATCCCGTTGTAAAATAAGATTAAAGGAGAACGAGTAATGAAAAAAGGACTACATCCTGAAAATTATAGAGCCGTTGCATTCAAAGATATGTCTAACGGTCATGTTTTTATCACCAAATCGGTGGCTCAGACAAGAGAAACTATCGATGTTGATGGTGTAGAGTATCCATTGATTAAGATTGAAATTTCAAACACTTCACACCCGTTCTATACAGGGAAGATGAAATTGGTTGATACTGCCGGTCGTGTAGATAAGTTCATGACCCGTTATAAAAACCACATGGCAAATCGCAATAAGTAGTCAGGTTTTATATATAGATCTGAAAAGCTCCGTCATTAGCGGGGCTTTTTTTTTCTCAACTTGGTATCCTGGCAAATATTCATTTTGGATTGCCTTTTGCCGGTCTTTTTCAGATTATGGCACAAGTATTGTCCTGCATAAGGAATAAGTTTGTTCGGATGAGTATAGTGACAGATTGTCACTAAAAGATAATTATTGAGCATGGGGAATTCCAATAGAGGATTGACATCAGAATTTATATTTTCCAATATGATGGACGAAGATTCAGATTTTATACCAATTATACCGGGAGATGAAGATCAGGAGTTTGAGGATGTTGAAATTCCTTCTGTCCTGCCAATTCTTCCATTACGGAACACCGTCCTTTTCCCGGGTGTTGTTTTGCCAATTACCGTGGGAAGAAGGAAGTCGCTTCAGCTGGTCAGAGAAATCTATCGTGGCGATAAGATTATCGGAACGGTTTCTCAGATTGACGGAGAGGTTGAAGATCCTGAAGAAGGCGATCTCTATAAAACGGGAACTGTTGCACGGATCCTGAAGGTGCTTGAGATGCCTGACGGATCGACTTCCATAATTATTCAGGGGAAGAAGCGATTTGAACTGAATAAGATTGTTGATAGTTTCCCATATCTGACCGGTGATATTACAATTCAGGAAGATACAGGTGACACTAGTACTGACGAGTTTAAGGCTATTGTAGAGTCTTTAAGGGATCTCTCTGTACGGATTATCAAAATATCAGGGAATGCTCCCAATGAAGCAACGTTTGCTGTTAAAAATATTGAGAATCCTTCTTTCCTGATCAACTTTGTAAGTTCGAATGCTGATATCAAAGTTAAGGAGAAACAAAAACTGCTTGAGATAAATGACCTGAGAGAACGTGGGTTGCAGGCTATTTCCTATCTGGTTCAGGAAATTCAGATGCTTGAATTGAAAAAGGATATTCAGTCGAAAGTGAAGACTGACCTTGATCAGCAGCAACGGGAATATTTGTTGCAGCAACAGATCAAAACAATTCAGGATGAATTGGGGGGGAATCCTATAGAACAAGAGATTCAGGATCTGAAGGAGAAAGCGAAGTCTAAAAAATGGGATGAGGAGATGGTTCAGTACTTCGAGAAAGAAGTAAATAAAATGTCTCGCCTTAATCCTGCTGCAGGTGAATATTCGGTTCAGCTTACCTATGTACAGACTTTACTGGAACTTCCATGGAATGAGTATACCGAAGATAATTTCGATTTGCATCATGCTGAAAAAGTTCTTGAAGATGACCATTTCGGATTGGAAAAGGTTAAGGAACGTATTCTTGAACATTTGGCAGTTCTGAAGCTTAAAAAGGATCTGAAATCCCCGATTATATGCCTATATGGCCCTCCAGGAGTCGGGAAGACTTCGCTGGGGCGTTCAATTGCGCGCTCTTTAGGTAGAAATTATATCCGGATGAGTTTGGGCGGTTTACACGATGAAGCTGAAATTCGGGGGCATCGTAAGACCTATATTGGTGCTATGCCCGGACGGATTGTCCAAAATATTAAAAAAGCGAAGTCGTCTAATCCTGTGTTTATTCTGGATGAGATTGATAAAATCGCAAAAGATTTCAATGGTGACCCGGCTGCTGCTCTTTTAGAGGTGCTTGATCCCGAACAGAACTTTGAGTTTCATGATAATTACCTTGAAGTGGAATATGATCTTTCGAAGGTCATGTTTATTGCTACAGCGAATAATAT
>JAUZOB010000194.1 GCA_030706665.1 Bacteroidota bacterium | reverse complement strand
GAGGTACAAATTTTAAAATTGATCTACATAATTCTCTTATGTTCGATAATGTTTCTATTGCACTATTTTTAGAGCGAACTGGGAATACAATTTATTCAAGAGATTCAATTATTAATAAAGCCGAATTTATAATCAAAAAGGTTCAAGGAATACAGTTTATTCATGAATATCTTAAAGAGAATCCTCAACGGAAATTAGTCCTGATGTTTAATAATGGGGCATCAATAAATAATAAGATAATTGAGAGGTTCAATGGAACACCAGAAAGTTGGGAAAGACATGATAATTACATAAAAAGTTTTGAGTGGGATAAGGCACACAATATTAAGCTAAGTTTTGACATCCCAAAAGCAATTAAGACATCCGAAAGGAATGAGTGTGGATGCAATTTTAGATTAGATAATGAATATTTAAGAAAAGGAATTTATTTCCAAATTTTCTCTGAAGATGGTGATAGATCTGATTGGATTCTTTTACCGAACGATAATAAACCCATTTTGTGGTTTTTTCAAGGTCAGAAAGTATACAGGTATACTTATAAAGACTTAAATACAAGTGGTATAAGCGTACAGCATGTCTGTAAATATTTTGATGAGAAGGGGAATGTCATAAATAAAAAGTAGGTTTTATGCATTAGTTGGAAGAAAGTAAGAGTAAATAGATGGATGAATTCCTTTTTAGAAGCTGTAATTTAGAAATTTGGGCCTCCGGTATCCCACCATACATGTGTTCCTCCGGTATCTGGTCCGCCAAGCAAGTTCACTGCGCCAGCTACACCTGCTGCATTTGTCAGATATTCATCATTGGGGTAGGGGGTTCTGCGAACAAAGTCAGTAGTACTGATGGTTCCTCCGCTATAATTTACAACTACCGGAAGTAACTTCGGATAGCCGGTCCTACGGAATTCTGACCAGGCTTCTTGTCCGTCCGGAAAGAGGGCAATCCATTTTTGTGTAATAATGCGTTCCAATTTTTCCTCTTTAGTGGCATTATCATCCCATTTGATCGTAATGGTGCTGGAAGGTGAAAAATTATTTTTCGGATTTTTCGGATCTGTATATGCAGCAAAAGTGCTTGTGGCATCATTCACGTATGTTGAATAACTGCTTAATAGACCATATTGATTCAACGAAAGGTTAATTCCCAGATTGTAAAAATAATCCGCAGTTCCTCCCATGTTCCAGCCGCGCAATGCACCTTCCGCACGCAGGAAAGCTACCTCGGCGGCAGTCATAATTTGGACTGACTGTGCTGTTTCAAACATTGAACCTATACTGGCAAAGTTCACATAGGTGATTTTGGATGAAATATCGATACCTTGTCGTATTCCTACATATTTTCCGGCTACATCTGCATCCGTTGCCGGACTAAAATATATGGGTAAACGAGGATCATTATAGCCGCCTAAAATAGATCCGACGGTTGCACACATGCGGCAATCATTCCACCCATTGCTGAATGTCCATAGTGGGTGAGTGGCGCTGTTCAGTGAAACCATAAAGTTATCGCTATTGTTTTCAATTAATCCGTATGGATTATTGACGGCTTTTTCAGCTTCAACTTTAGCTTTGTCCGGATCAACTTTAGAAATTCTTATTGCCAGGCGAAGACGTAAAGAGTTCGCTGCTTTCAACCATTTTCCAACATTTCCACCATAAGCCAAATCAAATTTTCTGAATATACTGCTTTCCTGTTTCTCGTAAGCGCTAAGAACGGTAATTGCAGAATCGAGTTCGTTGAAAAAACTATAGTATACCTTTTGCTGCGTGTCATAATTGATTGTGGGGTTGGATGTCCCATAGTTGCTATAGATAATTGGGCCATAATTGTCTGTAACACGCTGCATTGCAAAAATCTTTAAGATGTTTGCCCAGGCGTAAAAATTCGGGTATTGTTTATCGACCTGATTTATTTTGAAATTAAAAATTACAGGCATGATTTTGGAATAATCATTATTCCATCTATTGCCATACCAAACAAATTTATAGGTTACGTTATTCCTGTTAGACATAAAGGGGGTAGGGGTAACCATATATTGAGCAAAGGCATCGCCTGTCAGATTTTGTTCTACCTGTAGATCGGTCGAAATGTTGTAGATATTTTGCTGAAGCGGTGCAAAATATCCTCCGACATTTAAATAATCTTGCTTTCGGTCTTCCTGAGTGACTCCGTATGGATTTGTATTCGTATCTTCAAAGGTGCTTGTGCAACTTATTGCACCCGTGAAGAAAACAAGAGTTAATAATGCATGGTATATCTTATCCATATTCACCGGGAATTAAAAGTTAACTTTTGCGTTCAGAGTAAAACTTCTTATTGGAGGTAATCCAAAGTTTTCGACAGACTGAGTGCCATTCCCCGTACTGATAGTCATATTTGGATTGCCCGGAGCTTTTTTATAGATGTAGAATAAATTTGAAGCAATAAATGATAAGTTAATGTCTTTTATTTTACTGAAATCCTGAAGATTAAAGGTGTATCCTAAAACCAACTGGCGTAATCGGATATTTGTTGCATCGTAAACATATCTTTCCATGATCCCTCCGCGACCGGCAGTTCCGGTATAATATGATTTAGCATCAACCATCCCCGACCAGGCAGTTCCGTCAGTCATAACTCCTGATACAAAAACACCTCCGGCATCCCGGGCATCTGCGGTTTCTTTTGTCACCCCATTAAGATCAAGATAAGCATGCGACATTGATATAAACTTGCCTCCGAATTTCCCATCAACCAGAAAGCTGAGATTAAAATTCTTATAAACAAGATTGTTGTTCCATCCCAGCATCCAATCAGGACTGGCATTCCCCACTCTTTTCTCTGTTGTTGACTGGACAGGGATATGATGGTCGTCGAGAATAATATTTCCCTTGTTATCTCTTGCGTAGGCGTTGGCATAAATGTCTCCCATATATCCTCCGGCAACTACTTTCATGTCATAACCTTCCCCTCCTCCGGGTAACGTATAGTAACCGGTAAGCTGGTCGCTCAGTGTGAGTATTTTACTATGATTCCTGCTGTAATTCAGTATTGTATTCCATGTGAAGTCTTTGTTTTTCAGAGGAGTTGCATTGAGTATGATTTCAAGACCTTTGGTTCGGACATGTCCGGCATTCACAAAGAAACTTGTGTATCCTGACCCTGCAGGAGCCTGTAATTGGAGATATTGGTCTCTGTTCTCTATTTGATAACTGGTGATATCAAAACCAAGTCGGTTGTTAAAGAGATTAATCTCTGCACCTACCTCGTAGTTATCTGCCATCTCAGGTTTTAATTCTGTAAACGCTTTTGCAAAACTTTCGGTGTAGCCTTTGACAGATACATTCCCTGTAAGATTTGTGATAAAGGAAGGAATCTCATTACTTACTCTTGCAAAGGAAGCACGCAATTTGGCAAAGTTTATAAATTGAGGAAGCTTTACCATTTGGTTCATTATAAATGAGATTCCAACGGAAGGATAGTAATAGGATAAATGGTCGGTGAATGCCAAAGAAGAAGACCAGTCGTTACGACCTGATAAATCAAGATACAGACTGTTCTTGTATCCCAAAGAAAGATTGCCAAAAACAGACTCTTTGGCTAAACGTGAGGCAATTTGCTGTGCATTTGTAAAGGCAATCAGTGAAGCAATATTTTGAATGGTAAAATTATTGACAATAGTCAGTCCGTAAACATTGCTGTCAATATAAGTGCCATCTCCAATTACTTTCTTTTGGTACGCAGCTCCGATTACTGCATGTAAATCAATGTTTTTTGAAATATTATTATCGAAAGTCAGCATCACATCTCCATATGATTGCCAGCTGTTAAGATTTGAATAAATATAGCGGCCATTTTCACTTACCAGTACCGGGCTTGATGTGGCCTTAGCCTTCATATCGTAAATTTGATTGGTGTAATCGTAATTTCCCTGGGCAACTACAGAAAGTCCTTTCTGAAGCTTATATTTCAAAGTAACATTCCCAATTAATCTCTTGGTCTTTGTTTGATCCGGATCATTGTGCAGTATCCAATAAGGATTCATTTGCCCTTCTGCATTTCCTAAGATAGCCCAATTTTGAGACATGATATTTCGACTTTGATCGAGAATCTGATAATTGTGTTTGTAGTAAGAAAAATCCAATCCTCTGGGGAAGTTATAAAGGCCCACTAATGGATTCCAGTAATAGCCGTTTAGCATCGTGTTGTGAACAGACTCGTCTACCAACATTATATTTGAAGAGACCATCAATTGGTCTTCAAAGAATTTAGATGATTGACGGAAGCTTATGTTATTCTTTGAGTATCTGTTTGTCGGCATTACTCCTGACGAGTTAACATTACCATAGGAGAAATAAGCGCTAATTTTATCATTTCCTCCGCTTAATGAAATGTTATTCTGGGATGTGACGCCCGTATTAAAAAAATCTTTGGTGTAATTGGTAAAATTGCCTTTGGCGCCCCAACTGTCTTCGGATCCGGAAGACGTTTGTCCGTAAGAATATTGAAGCGCAGGCAAATTATATACATTTGAGATTTTGATTCCTGAATTGATGGTAACTTTAGTTGTTCCCATTGCTCCTTTTTTGGTGGTAATAAGGATAACACCATTAGATCCCTGGCTACCGTACAGCGCTGCGGCATTCGCTCCTTTCAATATCGTAATGCTTTCTATTTCATCGGGATTAAGATTAGATAACCCATCCCCGCTATCTCGTCCTCCATAAAATCCGTAAGCATCTGAGGTCTGGTAGTTTGCCATTGGAACTCCGTCAATAACAAACAAAGGTTGATTGGTCGAAGTAATATTTCTCGAACCCCGTAATGTAATTTTGGTAGATCCTCCGGCACCCGCCCCACTCTGTAAAACATCAATTCCAGAGATTGTGCCACTAAGGGTAGTTGTAATATTTAAGTCACGACCTTTCGATATTTCTTCTTCATCAAGAGACTGTGTTGCATAAGGAAGCGATTTCTTGTCTCTCTTAATATTCAGTGCAGTAACAACAATTTCATTTATCGTCTTATTGTCGGGTTTCAACTGCACCTTCATCCCATTCTGAATCGGAAGCTCGACAGGTGCCATTCCTACATAAGAAAAGATTAAAAATTTTGCTTCGGAAGGAACGGTGATTGAAAAATGTCCATTTTGATTGGTTACAGTCCCCAACTTTAATTTTTTTTCCCGAACGACAGCATTTTGTAATGCCTGTCCTTCTTCATCGGTCACTATCCCTGAGATCTTTCGTTCTACGGTTGTTGTGGCGCTTTCTTGCCTCAGGCCGGATGTGGTCTTCTTTGAAATAAGGATGCAATCAAACTTCAGTTCATAGCAAACATCTTGTCCATTTAAGATAGTTTGTAATGCTTCGTCTATTGATTTGGATTTGAGGTTGACTGATATAACTTTTTGTAGATCCACATCTTTGGTGTTGAACCAAAAAGAGAGGTCTGTTTGCGATTGCAAAGCTTCCAGTGCTACTTTGACAGGTACATTACGAAGAGAAATCGTTACTCTTTTCTGTTGGCAGAAGGCCACAGATGATAAACAGACCATTAAAAGAATCAATATTCTCTTCATCTTTGGTGCGTGAAAATTTACTAACAAATATAATTGTAATCAGCTTATTTCCTTTTCCCTAAAAACATATTATGCGCTTGTTTTGTACAATTTTCGGAAATTCACATAAAGATTAACGCTACTTATTGTAACCTATCCTGTAAGATAGTTCTATTTTTTGTTTTAGAAATCTGTTTTGATGACATAATTGCACGAATACAAAGAGTAATTTACATGAAAGAATATCCCCTGAGTCCTTATTTAATAAGGATTCTACTTCATTGCAATTGAAGTAACGTTTGAAGTGGGTTACTATTCGGTTAGTTCATCCAGAATTTATAATACTAAAAAAGAGGCTGTCTTTTTAGACAGCCTCTTTAATATAAGGTTCATTGTAAGTTTAGAAGTTTGATGTACCTGTATCCCACCATAAGCGAGTAGCGATATCATCTTTTGCGCCAGGTCCCATTTTTGAAACAGCATCTGCAACACCAGCGGCGTTTCCTGTTCTTTCAGAATTGACGAATGGCATTCTCTTGATAAAGTCGTTTGGTGCGATAACGCCCCAATCGGCATTGCTATCATTCTTCGCATTGTAAGGCAACTTAGGATAACCAGTTCTTCTGAAGTCTACCCAAGATTCCAATGAATTAGTGAAATTGTTGATCCATTTCTGAGTAATGATCTTTTCCAATTTCAATTCAGGAGCATCTGCTTCATTCCATGCTACAGTAATTGTAGAACGTGAGGTAAAGTTGTTTCTTGCATCCTTAGGATCTATGTAATCGATCGGCTTGCTGGTGGCATCGGTAAGATAAGCATCAGCTCCGGTTGCGCCCCAAT
>JAUZOB010000193.1 GCA_030706665.1 Bacteroidota bacterium | reverse complement strand
TTGCTGGATACTTCTTAATGCTTTTGCTGAGGCAGTATTACAAGCCAGAATGACTAAGGGGCAGCCCAATTCAAAAAGTTTCCTTACCGCCTGAAGCGTATAGGCGTAAACTACATCGAATGAACGTGAGCCATAAGGATTACGGGCATTATCGCCAAGATACAGGTAATCGTATTGAGGGAGTGTTTTTATAATCTCTTTCAGAATTGTCAGACCTCCGTAGCCTGAATCAAAAACACCGATAGGAGCCAAATTTTTACTCATAGCAAATCGCATAAAAAGAGAAAAGCCATCCGTTTGGATGACTTTTCAAAAATACCTATTTGTTTGGTAAAAATTCTTATTGGATACCAAGTTTCTTTTTAACCATAGGAAGTATGTCGATACTTTCAGGTGATTTGTAAATAATTGGTGAACTACCTTCAGTAACTTCGAATACATAGATTAACCCTTGTTCTTTAGCTACAGCTTCAATTGCTGTTTTAGCTTTTTCAAGCAATGGTTTGAAAAGTTCCATTTTTTTCTGATTTACCTGCTGAGTAGCTGTTTGCTGGAAAGTTTCCAGACGTTTATTCATTTCATTTAATTTTGCTTCTTCAGCTGCTTTGGTTGCATCATTCATGGAATCTTTCTTACTCATATATTCCTGAAACTTCTGCTGAAGTTCTTTTTGAATACCATTGTATTGATCATCGAATTCTTTTGCATATTTCTCAAGCTGTTTCTCTGCATCAACTCTGCCTGGAAGTACTTCCATCAGCTTCTGAGAATCAACATGACCAAATTTTAAGGTTTTCTGTGCAAAAACACCGTTTCCTGCAAAAACCAGAAAGAGAGCAATAATACTGAATTTAAAAAAGTTTTTCATAACGCTTTGATTTCTTTTAAACAAATATATTCATTTAATTTTTATATCCAAGTTTTTGTAAAACCTGATCACTCAGGTCGAATTTAGGGTTGGTATAGATTAACGTAGTTCCGTTTGCTTTGTCAAAAATTACAGCATAACTACCTTCGTTAGCAATATCCTTGATCGCATTATAGACTTCATCTTGTATCGGTTTAACGAGAGTCTGTCTTTTTTTAAAGAGTTCACCGCTGGGCCCAAAATACTTCTTTTGCAAATTTTTATATTCTTTCTCTCTGTTGATAATCACATCTTCTCGTTTACGTTTCATATCAGCGGAAAGAAGAACACTCTCAGACTGAAAATTTTTATACATCTGTTGTAATTCAGATTGAATGGTTTCCAGTTCTTTTTGATATTGCTTAGACGTTTGATCCAATTGCTCCTGAGCTGCTTTAAACGACGGAATATTATCGAGAATGTACTCGGTATCGACATATCCGTATTTCTGAGCAAAAAGATTTCCTCCCAAAAGAAATAGTACAAAAGCGAAAAATATCTTTTTCATAGCTAATCGTTTAAAAATACAACATCTTTTTTATCAATGAGATCAAAATCAGTGCCAAAGATTAGAATTGTTGTCCAATTACAAAGTGGAACTGTCCTTTATTTCCTGTTCCTCCGGATAGGTGTGTTTTATCAAAACCGTAACCCCAGTCAATTCCCATCAAACCGAACATCGGCAGGAAGATACGAACCCCTACACCGGCAGAGCGTTTGATGTCGAAAGGATTATACTGTTTGATGTCATACCATGAGTTACCCCCTTCAAGGAAAGCCAATGCATAAATGGTTGCAGATTCTTTTAATGCAATAGGATAACGAAGCTCCATGGTCAGTTTGTTATAAAGGTTGGCCGTCGGACTGGCAGTAAGAGAATTATTTTCGTAACCTCTTAAACCAATTACTTCATAAGTGTAGTATGACATTCCGGTCATACCATCACCTCCAAGGGTGAATCCTTCGATAGGAGAACGTTTGTTCTTATTATAATAACCGATGTAACCGTATTCGAATTTAGTATTTAGAATTAACTTTTTGTCATTGGTTAAAGGAGTAAAGTTTGATCCTTTAAGTTTCCATTTATGAAACTCAACCCAGCGGAACCGTTCCTGATCACTAATAGCAGTTTTTGTATTTGAAGAAGACGCATATTGAGGAGTAAGAGCGTTCAACTCTGCTTGAGTTGCATAGTTCTTACCGTCCCATAAAGAATATGGAGGAGTTAATTCGATCGATAAAGAGAAAGAAGATCCTTCACGAGTATAGATCGGGTTAACAACTGAAGATCGTCCTAATACTGTTTTCAAACTGACAGTGTTGGTATTCCCGTTTGAAATTATTGAATATCCGTAGTTCCAATTCTTCAAATAGTTGTGCTGATAGCTTAACTCATGGTAGATATTAAAGAAGTCATCCGGCCAACTGAGTCTGTATCCGTAACCAAGAGAGATACCGGACGTAACGTTCTTCGATTTTACTGTATAGTCTGAGTAGTCGGCAGTGTAGCCACCATATCCGCCATAGCCACCGTATCCGCTATAGCCACCGTAACCGCCATATCCACTACCATAACCATTGTAATAGTTGCTGTATGGATTTGAATAGTAGCTGTTATCACCGACAGTATAAATATTGTGATATAAGCTAAAGCTCAAAGAATTAGGTTTTTTCCCTCCAAACCATGGTTCAACAAAAGAAAGGCTATACGTTTGATAAACCTTGCCGTTTGTCTGAACTCTTAAACTTAAGGTCTGTCCGTCACCTGTTGGCAAAGGTCTCCATGCTTCTTTATTGAAGATATTACGGATCGAGAAGTTTGAGAATTTCAAACCGACACTACCGATCAGCATTCCGCCTCCCCAACCACCGGATAGTTCTACCTGGTCATTAGCTTTTTCTTCTACATCGTATTTAACGTCGACAGTACCACTTTCATAGTTCGGGATAACATCCGGTTTAATCTTTTCCGGATCGAAATGTCCTAATTGACCAAGTTCTCTGTAAGAACGCATCAGATTGTCTTTGCTGAAGAGTTCTCCTGGTAGAGTTCTAAGCTCACGACGCGCGACATTTTCATGCGTTTTCGTGTTCCCATGAATAATAACACGATTAATTGTAGCTTGCTGTCCTTCGAACATACGCATTTCGAAATTGATCGTGTCTTTCTCGATTTTTACTTCCACCGGATCAATCTGGAAGAACACATATCCGTTGTCCTGGTAAAGAGAACTAACAGCGTCGGGATCTTCTTTCAGTCGTTTGTTAAGAAGTTTAAGGTCGTAAATATCGCCTTTTTTGATTCCAAGTACTTTTTCCAGTAAGAGATTATCATAGACAGTATTTCCTACCCACCGGATATCGCCGAAATAATATCTCTGGCCTTCATTGACCCAAATATCAAGGGATACGGTATTGTCGGGTTGTTTCCGAATTGAATCGGAAGTAATGACGGCGTCACGGTAACCCAATTCATTATATTTGGCAATAACATTGTCTTTATCCTCGCGGTATTTGTCTTCCAGGAATTTTTTGGAGAAGAAGAAGTTTCTTAATTTCTTCTCTTTTGTCTTCTTCATGGACTTTTCAAGCTTGACAACAGGGACATTTTCTACTCCATGGAAGTTAATCTTCTTAATTTTCACTTTCTGCTTTTTATCAACGGTTATGTCAATAAAAACAAAGTTCTTTTTAGCCGGATCATCACGTTGAACAACGGTGACCTCTGTATTGAAAAATCCTTTTTCCTTGAAATAATCAAGAATGCTTTTCTGTGCGTTATTCAACTGAGGCTTGGAGATTTTCTGCCCTTCAATCATTAATAACTTTCCAAAAATTGCTTCTTTTTCCGATTTCGTTACACCCGTAACGTTAACTTTCGAAAGACTGGGAACCTCTTGTAGATGGAATTCGAGGAATGCTTTCCCTTTTACAACTTTTGCGACTACAACTTTAACATCTGAGAATAACTGGAGATTCCAAAGGTTTTTAATTGCTGACGTGATTGATTCCCCCGGAATATCAATTTCATCTCCAATCTGGAGACCTGTCGCCTGAAGCAAAGATGCGTGGTCAAAATATTTGATCCCGACAACTTCCATGCCTCCGATAATGTATTTCTGCGGGGATGAATAGGATACCGAAACGTTTGTACTGTCGGCCACTTCCTGACTAAAGCCTGAATAGCTAAAGATCAGGAGGAGTAAGAATAGAGCTAATTTCTTATGCATTCTCATTCTGGATTTGTTCACTTGTTTTACCAAATCGTCTTTCTCTCTGCTGGAAATCATATAGAGCTTCAAAAAGATCTTCTTTACGAAAATCAGGCCACAAGATAGGAGAAAAGTATAATTCTGCATACGCAATTTGCCAAAGAAGAAAATTACTGATGCGAAGTTCCCCGCTTGTGCGGATCAATAGTTCCGGATCCGGAATACCTGAGGTGTTTAAATAATTAGTAAAAGTCTCTTCTGTAACAGAGTCTGAAGAGATACTTCCATCTCCGATTTTTGAACCAATCGTTTTTACTGCTTTAAGTATCTCCCATCTGGAACTGTAACTTAAAGCTAAAACAAGGTCTAAACCGGTATTTTTACTAAGACGTGATTTACTTTGTTCAAGGTTTTCCTGTACTTCAGGTGGCAGACTGTCTGTGTCGCCAATCGTCAGAAGCCTGACATTATTTTTATTGAGATTCTCAGTCTCATTTGAAATTGCATAAACCAGCAAAGACATAAGAGCCTGGACTTCTTCTTTAGGACGATTCCAATTTTCGGTTGAAAAGGCATACAGGGTAAGGTATTTAATTCCTACATCACAAGCCCCTTCGACTACGTCACGAACAGCATCAAGGCCGCGCTCGTGTCCAACAGAACGATCATTCCCTCTTTTTCGGGCCCATCGGCCATTCCCATCCATGATGATTGCAACATGTTGAGGAATCCTATCTAATCTTAATTTTTCTAATAAAGACATAGCCCAAAATTAATTTAAACTTTCTAAAGAGGAACATGACTTCTTACTCAAATAGAATAAATAACTCAAATGAATACCTAAATATCCGAACCAGTCGTTGTTATGAATGCAATCTGTTGCCTGAATCTTAAGCGGATCATTCATGTTATCAATTCTGTCACTAAAGGTTTTTTGTATGTTTAATTCAGCACCCGCCCCCCATCTTTTGGTCAGACTGTAATTAAATCCGAAAGAAAGAGGAATCGCAGTTGTGACTCTACTATAGGAATTCGATATGTGATTACTGCTAAACAGTAAGAATCCAAGCCCCAAGCCGAGGTACGGACTGAATTTAGTTGATGGATTGTTTAGCATGTAGTCCAGAAAATTTACCTGAAGTTGAAGTGCCATTTCTGCAACCTGACTTGAAAATGAGCGGGGCTGCTCGTTTAACTCGCCACTGCTTTTTAAATTTCCTATCAGGAAGCTGGTTTTTAAAGACAATCTTGAATCCAAAACGTGTAAATAATACAATCCGCCCAATGGAGCAATTGATTTATCTAATTTCTGATCTGTTATATCTCCAAAATAATGACTCGTGGCACCGATTAATCCAATTTCCGCAGATTTCTGCGCTTGAACCATCGAGCTACAAGCTAATATTATTATTGAAAATACAACTAGTTTTTTCATCGATATTAGGTGATTGTTAGAAAAATTGCATATCCATAACGGTCTAAAACATTTAATCTATGTTTATGCTTCTTTCCTCGAAAGCTACAAATGTAATATAATTATAGAAACATGGTTCTTCAGCGGTTATGAATAGAAACTACAGGATGTTAAAAAATTGTAAGGAAAAGTTAAAATTGTCAGTTCCGTTTGTCGGCTCCCCACATCAATTTATTCCTTAAGGTAGAATAAAAATCATGTTCTCTGAGTTTTATAACCCGCAGTTTAAAATCTGCTTTTCTCAAACGAATTCGGGTATTGACAGTCATAACTGACGAACGTGAATCCAAAGAAGTAAGGAAATGTTCTCCACGACCTTCGATCTCAAACATAAGTTCATTATGATCAGGAATGACAAAGGGACGGACTGTAAGATTGTGCGAAGCAATCGGAGATAAGATGAAAATAGAAGAATCCGGTGAGACAATGGGGCCCCCCACGCTGAGTGAATAGGCTGTTGAGCCGGTGGGAGTAGAAATAATCAGGCCATCAGCCCAATAAGTATTCAAATATACGTTGTTCAGATAAGCATGAATTGTAATCATCGAAGAACTGTCCATCTTGTGAAATGTAACTTCATTTAATGCATAATTACAATTTCCGAATTTTCCTTCAGGCTCAATGATTTCAACCAGGCTACGTTCCTCGATCAGGTATTTCCCATCAAGAATCTGTTCCAATGCAAATCCAATTTCACTTTGTGAAATATCGGCAAGAAATCCCAGACGACCTGAATTAATTCCCACTATAGGCAGCCCTGTATCATGAACCAGAGATGCGGCTTCCAAAAATGTGCCATCTCCTCCGA
>JAUZOB010000192.1 GCA_030706665.1 Bacteroidota bacterium | reverse complement strand
TGATCCTGACAAGATGTAGATCCGAGCAACAATCCTATTAATCCGAACAGGATGATAGCTCTATATTGAAATTTTATTCTTAATTTATTCATTGCCAATTTTTTTAGAATGAAAACCTTAATTCAAATCCGAAACTTCTAACACCGGGCAAACCTGAATATTCGGTAAATTCATTGGTACCTGCCGATGATTCTGGAATTACATTCGGAACTGCTTTGTAAACATAGGCTACATTGTTGCCGAATAAAGTGACGCGTGCATCTCTGATGAAGGTACGATTCAAGATCGTTCTTGGAAGCTGGTAAGCAAGAGTCAACCTTCTCAACGAGATGTAATCGCTCTTGTATACAGCATCTTCAGTGACTGACATATCTCCATTCCAGTAAGTGTTGTTATAATATTCCTGAGCAGAGATTAATTTGGTATTGGTTGCTCCGTCAGGAGTTACACCGGGAAGAATAACACCATCATGGAAGATGAAGCTATATTTTGAATCAGCAGGAACTGCAGTGGTATGTGAATCAAGTTTTATCTTTTCGCCATTTGTGTTCACATAGTAAGGAAGACCACCTCTTGCTTCATCACGATATTTTAAGGAAGCTGCTCCGGTTCCGTTTCCTTTCAGATACATATTGGTCTGAGAAATCATAGTTCCACCGAATTGGAAGTCAAAGTCAACGCCCAATGAGAATCCTTTATATGTAAAGTTTGTTCCTAAACCACCGGTTACATCTGGCAACAAGTGTCCAACAGTTTTCTGATGATTTGCATCTTTATCAAATAAATAAATACCTGAAGACTGACTCACAATAAAGTTTCCGTTGCTGTCTCTCTGCCATGGACTGATAATAATTTCACCGTATTCATGACCTACCTGAGCAACATATTGAGCACCGGTTACACCCCATAAAGGTTTAACTGATAATCCCTGACCTAGTTTATTGATTTTAGTTTTAAACTGTGCTAAGTTAAGAGTTGCATCCCATACAAAGTCATGAGTTACAATCGGTTTTCCTTTCAACTGCAATTCCATCCCTGTATTCTGAACATCACCTGCATTCAAAGTGATCGCACTCACACCTGATGATGCAGGTACCGGAAGAGCAATAATTTGGTTGTAAGTATTGTTTTTATACACGTTAAATTCAAATCCAAAACGACTGTTTTCAAAGAAGTTCATTTCAAGTCCAGCTTCAAATTCACGTTTTCTTTCCGGTTTCAGATTTTCAGGAGGAAGTTTACCTAAAGCAATACCTGTAGCAAAGTCAGCAGGAGGAAGTGTAGAAGATGCATTCTCATATGGAATTGAACCATAGCTGTTCACATCAAATCCAAGGTTTCCGAAATAAACAGGACCCGGACGGCCTACATCTGCCCATGAAAGTCTGGTCTTAGCATATTTGATATAATCCGGGAGAGTCAGACTTTGGCTGGCAATCCAGGATAAACTGGCACCTGGATAAAAATAGCTGTTATTTTTTGGAGGCAGAATTGAAGACCAGTCATTACGTCCCTGTAATTCCAGGAAAAGATAATCTTTGTATGCCACCTGTGCAGATCCCAGCACACTATAAGTTAAGTCTTTCTGGTTTGTTGCAGAACCTTCTGATTTAACAGCATTGCTACTGTTGCCGGTAGTAAACCAGTTTTCAATTAAGAAGTTTCTGGTTTCTGTTCCTACAAATTTGATTGTATTTGCCTGGTAGATAGCTCCGGCATTTCCTGAAACTCTGAAATCATCATTAATCTTTTTGTCAAAGTTCAAAAGAGCCTGGTTGTAAAAGTTCATGTAATTGGTCTGATGAACAGAATAGATCCCCTGTTGGTAATCTTCAGCCAATGGTTTAAGAACTTTTACTTTTACCTCGTCTAATTTATTGGTGTAATCAAAGCCTGATTGAACCATCAAAGACAACCAATTATTAATCTCGTAGTTCAATTTTGCAGATTGGATAAAGTGATTTCTGGTTTCATCATACACATTCTGTGACTGATTCCAGAAATATTCCTGAGATACACCACTCATCAGAAAAGGAGCAACTTGATTTTTAATACTTGGATCACGGAAATACCAATAGGTACCTGTAGAAGGATCTACTGTGTGACTTTTCATCATCGCGGTATTCATATCCCTCGGGATACCATAAGTTACGAAACCATCCTGCATTCTAAAAGGTGCATTGTGGTTGTAAGTGTAGTAATAATTAGAAGCATACGTCAAAGTAAGTTTCTTTGAGACTTTCAAATTACCATTGAAACTGAATACATGGTTGTCCTGGTAAGCATCCAACACGATACTCTCGAATTTCTTATTGGTATAAGATGCACGATAACTTCCCTGGTCTCCGCCATTGGAAAATGAGAAAGTATTGGTCCGTAAGTGACCGGTTTGATAAAGATCATCCATGTTATTTGACTGTGGAGAATAGGCACGCATTTGTCCATCCCACCACATAACCTGACGTCCGTCCATTTTCGGTCCGAATGAGAAGTCTCCTTTAAAATAGACAGGAGTCTTTACACCATTAATCATCTGGTATTTAAATCCGGCTGCATCTGTCAACGATGGATCTAATCCCGCAAATGCAACATTTGATCCGGTACCGAATTCATTCTGAAGTTTGGGAAGATAAGCAGCCCTGTCAAAAGTATAGCTGGTACTGTAATCGATTCCCAATCCGGTTTTCTTTTTACCTGATTTTGTTGTAATCAAAACAACACCGTTTGCACCTGCATAACCATAAAGAACTGCAGCTTTTGCACCTTTCAGAATTTCAAGTGATTCAATGTCATCAGCATTGATATCATTGATACCGGTTCCGCGGTCACGTCCGTCACGGTCATTTCTGTTAGACCCTGAGTTTTCGTCATGAATCGGGATTCCGTCAACAACGAAAAGAGGGCGGGTGTTGGATCCTTCAGTTAAAGAAACGGAGTTACGAATGTTAATAATCATACCACCGGCAGGACCGCCAGCAGTAGAGGCAACACGAACTCCGGTTGCTTTACCATAAAGAGACTCCAATGGGTTTACAGGGTTACCGCTTTTAACCAGTTCTTCAGATTTAATTGAACTGACAGAATAACCAAGAGCCTTCTTTTCTCTCTTGATACCCAATGCAGTAACTACGACTTCGTCCACGTTGGTATTATCAGCCCTCATTAAAACGTCAATAGTTTTACGTCCGTTAACAGGAACCTGTTGGGTACGAAGACCAACAAATGAAAAAACTAAGACTCCTTTTGAATCTGCATCAATAGTAAATGCACCATTTACATCAGAAACAGTTCCTTTAGTCGTCCCCTTTACTAAAATAGATACTCCTGGCAATGCTATTCCGCTATCGTCTTTTACAGACCCTTTCACGGTAAGCTTTTGGGCAAATGCAGTTGCCCCGATTCCAATTAACAATGCATACAGAAGTGCTAACCTCCGCAGGCATAAAAAGAAACTTTTCCTTCGTTTCATAAGATTGAAATTTTGGTTAGAGAAATAGAATTACCCCTCCTGAGTACAACTCAGGCTTACAAATAATGATTATTTATGATTGTTGTAGTATGAAATAATTTCAGTTGTGAAAAAAGGATTCTTTCACTCCCCCTCTGAAAATCATACGAGTATAAAAGCCATTTAGAATTCCCCCATTTTTAAATGTTCCTGTTTTTGTAAAGCTTTAGCGATTATAGTGTACAGATCAAGTTTATTTCCCCAAATACAAGATCATTTTCCCCATTACTTGTATTTATAAACATGATTTATTAACCACATCGTCATTTCCTATTTTACAAGAATCTGATCCGTCCTATTTTTCACATGTAAGAATATCTAATTCCCCAATCCTTACATTGTAAAACTATGATCAATTCCTTTTGTTAACGACGGACTAAAGTATGAAAATAAAACCAAATTTGTGTTAACAACTGTTAATTTCCAGACTGATATTTTAACTGATCTTCCTAAGTTTTATATTTTGTTAACTTATGTGCTCAATTTTAAAATTAAACCTCTTCCCTTATTATTAAGCATCAGAGCATTACACTGTACTGTTCTGTACTGCTATAAAAATTCCAAATAGAAACACAACATTAAATGTTTTTAAACAGGTAGGTGGCGGTAGGTATAAAAACCATTCATTTTTATTAAAATGATCATGGGGCCCAAAAACGAGGGCCCCATGATCGAAGAAAGTAGTTTCTAAACGAATCTACAACCCTTTTGAAAGGGTAAAATCGTCAATAACATCTTGAAGATTGGGTTTCCCTATCTCTTCAAGTTCATAATAAACCCTAGTGCTGGGCTTATCGATCGTTATAATTCTTTTCAAATCGATCGGTGTCCCAATAATCACAGAGTCACATTTTGTATTTCGTATTGTCTCTTCCAAATCTTTTATTTGTTGTTCACCATAACCCATAGCTGGAAGTAACTTCCCTATTCCGGGATAAATACGAAATGTTTCTGATAACTTCCCGACCGTAAAGGGACGCGGATCAACAATTTCCGCAGCACCATATTTTTGAGCAGCAACAGTCCCTGCACCGATCTTCATCTCACCATGAGTTAACGTTGGTCCGTCTTCAACAACCAAAACCCTCTTCCCTTTGATAACAGAAGGATCATCGACAGAAATCGGACTTGCTCCGTCAATTACAATTGCCTTCGGATTGACTTTAGCAATATTTTTGCGTACCGTTTGAACAGCTTCCGGCTGAGCTGTATCTATCTTATTAATAATGATAACATCGGCCATTCTCAGATTTACCTCTCCGGGATAGTAACTTACTTCAGCCCCGGGACGATGAGGATCTGCCACCGTAATTGCAAGGTCGGGTTTATAGAATGGGAAATCATTATTCCCTCCATCCCAAACGATCACATCACAGCCGTCAGGATCATTTTCTGCCGCCCGAAGAATCGCTTCGTAGTCAACTCCTGCATAAATCACATTTCCCCGAACAACATGGGGTTCATATTCTTCCATTTCTTCAATCGTACACTTATACTTCTCCAGATCAGCAATCGCTGCAAAACGTTGTACCTTCTGGGCTTCCAGATCTCCATAAGGCATAGGATGACGAACCGCTACGACTTTTAGTCCCTTTGCCATCAATATCTCTATTACTCTACGCGAAGTTTGACTTTTACCGCAACCTGTTCTCGTCGCACAAACCGAGATAACCGGTTTTATACTTTTTACCATCGTAGCATTGGGCCCCATAAGTATAAAATTAGCACCTGCCGCGTTTACCTGTGCGCTCAGATTCATCACAATTGGATACGGAACGTCACTATAGGAAAAGACACAATCGTCTGCCTGGTATTTTTTTATTAATTGAGAGAGGCTATCCTGAGGGAAGATAGGAATCCCCGACGGATATAACTCCTTCCCAGCCAGAGAAGCCGGATAGCATCTGCCGTCAATGTCAGGAATTTGAGCAGCAGTAAAAGCAACTACATTATAAGCCTGATTTCCTCTGAAAACTGTATTAAAGTTGTGGAAATCTCTTCCGGCAGCACCAATAATAATTACATTTTTTTTAGTCATAATTCCTCCTTTATCATTTCAAAATATTTTATTTGAAGTTACTAGTAATCAATGGTTAAATACTAATAAAATCTATTGTTTCTTAACATTGACTAAATATTTTGGTATCTCAAAGAAATTTAAGAACTTTAATATTTTTTAGCGAGGAGGAAGAATGAACCTATTGGCACACTTATATTTATCAGGAGAGTCAGAAGGGATAAGGATCGGAAACTTTATCGGAGATTTTGTGAAAGGGAGAAAATTCAATGATTATCCGCTTCCGATTGCAAATGGAATCATGTTACACAGAAAAATTGATCACTTTACAGATACGAACCAGCTTACCTTAAACTCTAAGAGGTTGTTTTCTTCTGCATATCGTCATTATTCCGGGATTATTATCGATATGGTCTACGACCACTTTTTAGCCCGGAACTGGAGTGAATATTCATCATATGATCTGGATGAATATCTTGATCAGTTTTATCAGTCCGCATATAAATACTGGGATTATCTGCCAGAGGAAATGAAATCTATACTTCCCAAAATTATTGCAAATCAACGGATACAATCTTATCAGACCCTCCAAGGGGTGCAAGATGCACTTTTTTCAATGTCACAATACACGTCTCTCCCAAATCATACTTCATTTGCATTGGATGTTATTCATACAAATTACATGCATCTGGAAGAACAATTCAAAGAATTTTTCGAAGAGGTTAAAAAGCAATGTGATATTTGGTTAATGCACGATTTTAGCAATTAAAATCGTTCAAGTCTGTTGGCATCCAGTCTGATAAACGTAAACAACAAGAGAGTAAAGGACCACAAAGAAGATCCGCCATAACTAAAAAATGGCAAAGGAATCCCAATAACAGGGGCCAGTTTTATCGTCATTGCAATATTGAC
>JAUZOB010000191.1 GCA_030706665.1 Bacteroidota bacterium | reverse complement strand
TCTGTTTTTAATTTGACATTTTCAATGCATTAAACCATATTTCAAGGGGGTGTTCTTTATTTTGGTACCATTTTACAACCCAACACACTTATTTTACAGGGGTATTCTGCATATTTCGTATATTTTCACTCGTTTTTTTACAAAAGAGAATATTTTCTTAATCTGTTAAAAAAATGAAAAATTTTTATCTCTGTTGCTCAAACATTTAAGTATGATGTGCCTAAAAAAATCTCATTTTTTTTGGATTTTTTAACAGAGAGATAAAATTAATTCTAACTTAGCGTAGCAAAATCGAAGAAAAATATTAGTTCTATAATCTACCTTTTCTCAGAAACCGATATCTATTTTCTGGTCCAACTAAACTAAACTAAACTATGAACTAACGGGTTATTTTCGAAATAACCCGTTAGTTTTTTTTATTAAGGTGTAAAAAACTATTTCCCAAGCATATTTTCGTAATAAAGATTTGAACGATAGCGAAAAAATTTATATTTTTGCGCGTTCAAAATATTCATTAATGTTTAATTGTAAAAATCAAGTTGTATGTTGAACCAGTACGAAACCGTTTTCATTGCAACTCCCGTTTTATCTGAAGTTCAGATAAAGGAAGCGGTAGAAAAGTTCAAGGAAATCATCGCCCAAAACGGTGGTGAGCTTGTCCATGAAGAACACTGGGGTCTTAAAAAATTGGCATATCCAATTCAGAAGAAGACTACCGGATTTTACCAACTATTTGAATTCAAGGCTGATCCATCTTTTATTCAGAAATTAGAAACTGAATACAGACGTGATGAGCGTATTATCCGCTTTCTGACTTTCAGATTGGATAAATACGCAATCGAGTACAGTGAAAAAAGAAGAAATAACAAGAAAGCTAAAGTAGAAAAGGAGAACTAAGCCATGACTGCAAATTCAAGTGAAATCAGATATCTGACCCCTCCTTCTGTAGAAATCAAGAAGAAAAAATACTGCCGTTTTAAAAAGAATGGCATTAAGTATGTAGATTACAAAGATCCTGAGTTCCTCAAGAAATTTTTGAACGAACAAGGAAAAATTCTTCCCAGAAGAATTACAGGTACTTCTTTAAAGTACCAGCGTAAAGTAGCCAAGGCTGTAAAAAGAGCTCGTCACCTGGCTTTTCTGCCTTATGTAACCGATATGTTGAAATAATTAAATCTTACACACATGGAGATCATTTTATCACAAGATATTCAAAATCTCGGGCAGAAAGACGACATCGTAACAGTAAAAGACGGTTATGCCCGCAACTACCTTGTACCGAAAAAAATGGCTGTTATTGCCACTCCTTCGGCTAGAAAGGTTCTTGCTGAGAACATCAAACAGAGAGCTCACAAAGAAGCCAAACTCAAAGAGGTTGCACTTGCTATTGCTGAAAAGCTGAAAGCTATCACTGTAGTTATTGGTGCAAAAACCAGTACAACCGGTAAAATCTTTGGTTCGGTTAACACAATTATGCTTGCTGAAGCGATCAATACTCAAGGATTTGAAATTGACCGCAAATACATTACTATTTCTGAAGATTCAATCAAAGAAGTTGGTAAGTATTCAGCAAAAATCAAACTTCACAGAGAAGTTATTGTAGACTTCCCATTTGAAGTTGTTACTGAATAATTTTAACACGAACTAAAAATTTTCGAATATTTACGTTTTTCCAAACATACCAAACAAAAAAGCCATCCTTACCGGGATGGCTTTTCTATTTTATGTAATTGCATTCTTAAGCTTCTATTTATAAATTTTAGGGGTCAGCTTTCCCTGTATCATAAGACTAACATTCATTGCAAGAGCCTTAAGTTCGTCTTCTCCGGCATAAATGTAGACCGGTGCTATAAAGTCAACTTTCGGACGGATATATTCCAGCAATGCAGCGTTATATGCTACACCTCCGGTAAAGAGAACTCCATCAACCCGGCCGTCTAAGACAGTTGCCATCTCTCCGATTATTTTGGCAATCTGATACCCCATTGCATTCTGATAAAACTGACATTCCTGATCACCTGCAGCAGCTCTCTCTTTTACGCTTTTCCCATCATTGGTTCCGAGGTAAGCAACAAAACCGCCTTCTCCGTTAACCATCTTTTTGATCTTTTCTTTCGTGTACTTCCCACTAAAGCATATATCAATAAGTTGACCTGCAGGTAAAGTTCCACTCCGCTCGGGCGAAAACGGGCCTTCTCCGTCTAATGCATTATTTACATCGACAATTCTTCCGTTCTTATGTGCACCGACTGAAATTCCACCTCCAAGATGCGCTACAATCAAGCGTAATTCCTCATAAGGACGATTCACTGCTTTGGCATGTTCACGCGCAATGGCCTTCTGATTCAAAGCATGGAATATTGTCTTCCGTACAAATGCAGGATGTCCTGAAATACGTGCTATATCATCTAATTCATCGGTAACAACCGGGTCTGCAATGTATGCTTTCGCATCTCCCAGCCATTTTGCAATGTCATTGGCAATAACACCTCCCAAATTACTGGCATGCTGACCATATTCCCCGCTTCTTAAATGAGCAAGCATGGCTTCATTCACTTCGTATATGCCAGACTCCAATGGATGGGTAATACCTCCGCGGCCGATTACATACTTAATGCTCTCAAATTTTACATTTTCATTTTTCAGTTCCTCAATGATCAGTGTCTTCCGAAAATCAAACTGATCGATTATTGTAGGATATACTGAAATTTCATCTATACTGTGTCGGATTGTCTTTTCAAGAATGCAAGTCGTATTGTTGAAAAGAGCAAATTTTGTTGATGTTGAACCTGGATTAATTGATAAGATTAATGTTTCTTTCATCTCGATTATAAAATTTAACCAATAAACGCAGAAAGCGCAATGGAATTTAGTTTCGCTTCGATGCTGTCGCCTCTTGACGCAAGGATACAGGGCACTTTAGCTCCTGCTACAAAAGCTGCCTGGTGTGTCTTACACAACTTCGTACACATTTTATAATATACATTTGCAGCTTCGATGCTTGGGAATAATAAGCAGTCTGCATCACCGGCTACCGGGCTTGTTACGCCTTTGATTTCTGCCGATTCATGATCAACAGCTACATCTAATGCCATCGGGCCATCAATGATTCCACCTTTGATTTGTCCGCGCTCTCCCATCTTTGAAAGAATAGCTGCATCCAGACAAGCCTGCATTCCTGATAATACCTGCTCGGTTGCTGCAATAACCGCAACTTTAGGTTTCTCAACTCCTAAACATTTTGCTGTACGAATCAAATAATTAGCCATTGCTATTTTTTGATTGAGGTCGGGAAGTGGAATTACAGCAACATCAGTTGAAACCAAAAGTTTGTGATACATTGGATTTTCAACTACCGTAATATGGCTCAACACAGCCTTTGGAGGTAACAATCCTTTTTCTTTGTTTAGAATAGCACGCATAAACACATCGGTACTGACAAGTCCTTTCATCAGTAACTCGCCACGCCCTTCATGAATCAGTTCCACTGCACGCATTGCAGGATTTCCGTTCTCATCAACATGAACGATTTCAACCCTTGATGGATCAAAATTTTCAAGTCTGCAGGCTGCTTCAATCTTGTCTTTGTCTCCAACCAGAATTGCATCAACAATTCCCATGTCAACAGCCCTAGATACTGCTCCGACAGTGTGGTCATCAATAGCATTGGCAACTACTACTGTTCTTTTTTTTCCTTCCTTCAGATTCTCAAAAAGATCACTGAGTTTACGAATTTCCATTCCTTTTATATTTTGATTATAAATCGAATTTACAAAACAATTACCTACAACATAACATGTTATAGAAAACACCTTTCATGATTCGGAAGGTTAAAAAATTCGTCAACATACTTTATCACTTACAGACTATAAGTCAAAATGCGATCTAAGATATTAAACTGTAGAATCGGGGTTTAAGAATTTATTTTACTGCTTTTTACAATATTCAAAGTTTCTTGTGCAATGACCAGTTCTTCATCGGTCGTAATCGTCATGACCTTTACTTTTGATTCGGGTAAAGTTATAACTTCATCTTTACCACAAAGTTTATCATTCTTCTTTTCATCAAAAAGTATTCCCATGGCATCAAGGCCTTCGAGACACAATCTTCGCACGGTAAAATTATTCTCACCGATTCCACCGGTGAATATGATCAAGTCAACTCCATTTAGAATTGCCATATAAGCTCCGATGTATTTCTTAACACGAAGTGCATACATCTGCAATGCCAGTTCCGCACCTTCATGCCCCGTTGCTGAGGCTTGAACCAAATCGCGCATGTCGGAAGAAAGCTGAGAGATTCCTTTTACCCCACTTCGTTTATTTAAAATTTCATTCACATCATCAAAGCCCATATGCTCCATTGAAGCGATATAGGGGATGATTCCCGGATCAATGCTTCCGCTACGGGTTCCCATTATCAATCCCTCATTCGGAGTGAATCCCATCGACGTATCGACTGATTTGCCATTATGGATCGCGGTTATAGATGCTCCGTTCCCCAAATGACAAGTGATAATATTAGAGGCTTTAAAATTTAAGCCTAATAATTGACAAGCTTTTTGTGCCACATACTTGTGACTGGTTCCATGAAATCCATATCGCCGTACTGCATATTTTTTGTAAAGCGAATACGGAATTGCATATAAATATGCCTCTTTAGGCATAGTCTGATGAAAAGCAGTATCAAATACTGCAATTTGTGGAATCTCTGGCATTAACTTCTCAACAGATTCAATCCCTGCCAGGTTTGCCGGGTTGTGCAATGGAGCCAATGCAATACAGTTTTTTATGCAAAGCTTCACTTCATCGTTAATCAAAACACTGTCAGAGAAAAACTCTCCGCCATGAGCAACCCTGTGGCCAACAGCTTCAATTTCATTCAGCGAATCAATGACCTTAGTCGGTTCACTGATCAATGCCTGCAAAATCAGACGTATCCCGTCCGTATGATCCGGGATTATCTGGCGAATTACTACAGGTTCCCTTCCGGGCACTTTATGTTCCAGTTCACTGTTTTCGTTGCCAATTCGATCAACAATACCTTTAGCAAGGAGATTTGAAGTGTCATTTAAAGAAAGCAGCTGATACTTTATAGATGAGCTGCCACAATTTAATACCAGGATATCCATAATAATCATATAAAAAAAGGAGTTAAAGCGTACTTTAACTCCTTTTGGTTATTAATTCTTTTCTGCAATAATTTTCTGGGTATCGATAGCAATTACCAACTCTTCGTTTGTCGGAACGACTACTACTTTTATAGGTTTTCCATCCTTGTTGATCACCTTCTCAATTCCTACAGTACTTTCATTCTTCTCTTTATCTAGTTCGACACCTAAGAACTCAAGTCCTCTGCATACTCTTCTACGGGTTGTAAATGAATTTTCACCGATTCCGCCGGTGAATACCAGCACATCGATTCCTTCCATTGCCGCAGCGTATGCTCCGATATATTTCCGTACCCGATAGCTATACATTTTTATAGCCATAGCTGCCTTTTCGTTCCCGATCTTTGCAGCTGCTTCTACATCGCGCATGTCAGAAGAAACACCTGTAATTCCCAACAATCCGCTATGTTTATTAAACAAGGCCGTTGCTGATTTGATTCCGATCTGCTCTTTTTCCATGATATACAGAACAGCTCCAAGATCAATATCTCCGGAACGGGTTCCCATTACCAATCCTTCAACCGGGGTGAACCCCATTGAAGTATCAAAAGACCGTCCTTCTTTAATAGCAGCTAAAGATGCACCATTTCCAAGATGACAGGTAACTATTTTTTGTTTTTCATAGTCTACTCCCAAAATCTCACAAGCTCTTTTTGAGACATAGCGATGGCTGGTTCCATGGAAGCCATAACGTCTGATACCATACTTGGTATATAACGTATGAGGGATTCCGTACATATAAACATGGGGATCCATCGTCTGGTGAAAAGCCGTATCGAAAACGCCAACCTGAGCAATACCCGGAACCAGTTCCTGCATTGCATAGATTCCTTTCAAATTGGGTGGATTATGAAGCGGTGCCAGATCGATGCATTTCTCCATCTCATGAATGACTTCATCGGTGATGTATACACTGGAATTAAACCGTTCTCCTCCATGAACCACACGGTGACCAACAGCATCCAATTCATCCAGACTATTCAGGCATCCATGCTTTTTGCTGGTCAATACACCAAGCACATACTCGATTCCGCTCTTGTGATCAAGGATTTCTCCTTCAAAAAGAACTTTCTCTCCGTTTGCTTTTGTGTGTTTTAAAAAAGAACCTTTCATGCCAAGTTTCTCTATACCTCCTTTAGCAATAACCGACTGATCGGTCATATCAAAAAGCTGATATTTTATAGAGGAACTACCACAGTTCAGAACAAGGATTTTCATTTTATATTGTTCTTACAATTTCTTACTAATAGGTTAACCGATTATGTGGTTTCC
>JAUZOB010000190.1 GCA_030706665.1 Bacteroidota bacterium | reverse complement strand
TTTGTATGAATACTACATAAATGGGAAGAATGTAACAAATACGTATCTGGATGAGATCAAAAATATCACAAGGGAAGATATCACCAAGTTCACACAAGGAATCATTTCCCAAGGGAATCTGGTCGATGTTATGATGTTGCCGAAATAGTGCCTAAACGTTGTCAGTTATACTCCGCTGCTCCTGATTCAAGGCAAGAGCAGCGGAGAAGAGAAAAGAAATATTTCAGATGGACCTTACATCCCTCCCACAAAATCATTCCCATACTATTATTCGATCAGTTATCACAAGAGTTAATAAAAACCACCTGCTTGTTAAAAAAATAAAATTATAGTTGTAAAATAGACATTCTAACTTTATATTTAATGAATAATAATATGAATATGATGGAATCAGACAAATAGGGATTTTATCCCCATTTCCGAACTGAATCATCATAGAATGGTAACTATTATACCAATGTCAAAATTTAAAATATTTATTTTAGCCCTTTGTTTTATCCCGTTATGTCTTTGGGGACAGACAAAATCAGGGGATGCCGAAGAATATCAAATCAAAGGCCAGGTTATAGACTCGCTGTCAAAAGCATGTATTCCCTATGTTACAATTGCCGTCGCCCCTCTGGAAAAAACAAAGCATCCGGTAAAATTATTCGCCAGTGATGGAAATGGCAACTTCAATGCTCGGTTAAATTCCCCGGGATACTATCTGGTATCTTTCAGAATGGTTGGCATGAAAACAGTGAATCGGCAAATTCACTTTAGCGATTCCAATAAACTGATCGACTTTGGCAAAGTACTCCTGAGCAATTCCGATAATAAATTGCAGGAAATCGCGGTAGCTGGCCATAAGTCATTGGTACAAGTCAATATAGACAAGATCATATATCATGTAAGCGAAGATCCCGACTCTAAAACTTCTAATCTGTTTGAAATCTTGCAAAAGGTTCCTTTGATCACTGTAACCGGGGATGATGAGATTAAGTTAAAAGCAAGTTCCGAATTTAAAATTCTGATTAATGGGCGACCTTCCTCACTGTTTTCCCATAATCCCAATCTTGTCTTAAAAAATATGCAAGCGAATATGGTAAAAAATATAGAAGTAACTACCAATCCTGGGCCCAAATATGATGCAGAAGGAATCGGGGGAATTATCAATATTGTTACTGTAAAAAGCAAATTCGAAGGATACGATGCATCATTAAACGCTTCTGCATCCACAACGAAAGCAAATGCCTACTCAACATATTTAATGACGAAAACCGGCAAACTTTCCTTTTCGGGAAATTATGGCTATAGTTGGAATAAAAGTCCTCAGTCTAATTCCAGATTTTATCGTGAAGATTTAAAATCAGATCAATATAAATATCTGAGCCAAGATGGAAATACAAAAGATTTAGGACATAGTCAAACTGGCGGCGGAGAAGGCAGTTACGAGATAGATTCTCTCAATTTAGTTTCAATCTCATTCTACACCAATCATAGTAAATATTCATCCAATTCATTCCTGGAAGAAACACTGGAGGATGTCAATAAGACCCTGGCTTATTCATTCGATAGACATAACAATTCAAAAACAAATAGCAATTCCTCTGATCTGAATTTGGATTATCAACATTCCTTCAAGAAAAATGGTGAATTACTCACATTTTCCTATAGATTCAGTTCATCTCCCAATAACGGAGACAATTATACAACCATATCCAATACGATAAACTATAATCCGATAACGAAAAAGGATCATAACAAGGCCTCCAGTGATGAACAGACATTTCAGCTCGACTATGTCAATCCATTAACTAAAATACACAACATCGAAACGGGGATCAAATATATTCTTCGGAACAACAATAGCCATAGCAACTATTATCAGATAGATCCATTTATGAATGAATGGATTCCATTACCTTCTTTTGCTGATAACTTTGACTACACCCAGAATATTTTTGCAGGCTATTTAGGATACAGTCTAACATGGAAAAAACTTGGATTTAAAGCCGGAGGAAGAATAGAGCAGGTTCATGAACAGGTTAAACTGTTTTCAAATGAGCAGCCTGACTATGGAACAAAAAATACGGACTGCACCCCTTCATCATCTCTTTCCTATCAATTAAGTGATACAAAAAATATCGGTCTCAACTATTATTTACGTATTCAGCGACCTGGAATCTGGTTTTTAAATCCTTATGTGGATAATTCAGATCCACACAATATTAGTTACGGGAATCCGAATCTATCTTCAGAAAGATGCAATGGTTTCTATATAAGTTATAGTAGCTTTACTCAGAAAATAAATTTATTAACGTATTTGAGTTATCGTTTTATGAATAATTCCATTGAACCTTACACTTTCATAGATGAAAAGGGAGTTACAAATAATACTTACAGAAATATCGGGAAGGCTCAAAATCCGGGAATTTTTATAGATTTTAGATGGACCGCATCATCCAAATTGGTTTTTATCGCCAATGCAAGTTCCGACTATGTTGTTATGAGAAGTAGAGACGGAGCATTGAAAAGTAATGGATTAAATAGTTATATAGGACAGAGTATACGGTATTCATTTCCTAACAATCTTAGAGTGAGACTATCCGGAACGTATAACTCCACTTCAGTTGGACTTCAGGGTAAATCCTCTCCAAACTATTCTACCTCAATACAATTAAACAAAGATTTTCTAAAAGAAAAGCTCAGCATTTCAACTCGGGTAAATAATGTTTTCTGGAAAAATAAAAGTTCCTGGAATACAACAAAAGACTCATCATTCTATATCCACACGAATAATAAAACAATAGGAAGAATGATTAACATCGATATCTCTTATCATTTCGGCAAACTTGAAAAAAGCGTTAAAAAGGCAGAGCGTGGAATTAACAACGATGATGTAAAATCTAAAGACAATAAAGGCAAATAATACATAAAAATTTATTCCGATTTTTATAACGCACAATTTAGTTCAGACAGGAGAACTGACATTTTTTATACAATAAACCTTACCTTGACAACCCAAAGGTAGGTTATAATTATATGGAAAAATTAATTCTTTTAGGAACGGGAAACGCTGGCGTAACGGAATGTTACAATACTTGTTTTGCAATTTTATCAGAGGATAAGTATTTTCTGGTAGATGCTGGTGGAGGAAATGGAATATTGACACAACTAAAACATGCAAAAATTTCGCTAAATGCCCTCCATCATGTTTTTGTAAGTCATTCACACACCGATCATATATTGGGCGTCATTTGGGTTATGCGTATGATAGGCGCAAAAATGGCTGAAAAAAATTATTGCGGGAATCTAAATATTTATTGTCACAATGATTTAGTTGATAAACTAATTTCCATGGCAAAATTTACGCTGACCAATAATATTACCAAATTAATTGGAGAGCGCATTATCATCCATTCGTTGGAAGACGGTGACAGCAGAGAAATACTTGATTACAATGTACAGTTCTTCGATATACATTCAAAAAAATTAACGCAGTTTGGCTTTTCTCTTTTTCTGAAGAATGGTAAAAGATTTACTTTTATTGGTGACGAGCCATACAACGAAAGCGAGTATCAATATGCAAACCAAGTTGACTGGTTGCTGCATGAAGCTTTCTGCCTTTATAGCGAACGGGACATTTTTAGTCCCTATAAAAAACATCATGCCACGGTCAAAGAAGCATGTGAAACTGCCGAAAAGCTAAACATTAAAAATTTGGTTCTCTATCACACCGAAGATAAAAACATATTACAAAGAAAAGAATTGTACACGAAAGAAGGAACACCTTTTTATTCCGGCAGTTTATTTGTTCCTGATGACTTAGAAGTCATTGATTTGTAATCTACAAGAAAAAAGAAAGACATATAGACAAATAGTATTTTGCACTACCGTTCCTTTACCCTTCCTCTACCCTTAAATTACCCAAACGGTAGTTCAACGGTAGTTCAACGGTAGTTCAAGGCTAAAACAACATTAGAGCTGCTATGAAAGATTCAGATGCCCTTATATTCGTCTAATCTTTCTTTGCTAAGTCGTGCTTTGGCTTTCCATTCCTCCGATCCCGTTACCCCAACATTACGAAAGTCAACCAGTTTAAAACCAATTCTATTCAGTAAAGCTTTATTCTTGAAGACCACATTCTTCCCGGTAAATTCTAATCCCGGATCTTCAATTACAGAATGGATATCACGGTTAAGTTCTTTCCACGCATCAAAATTGTATTTGAGAAACTCAACAGGAGCTTTTTTACTGTTCCAGTAAAGATTATTATCCATTTCGATTTGAACCTGGTCCCAGGGACCACCGAGAAGCGTTCCTTCTTTCCAGATAACAATGTTATTGGTGAAAGTAAAAGAATGATGCTTTTCCACCCTGGTACATTGCAATTGATAAACAGAATTGTTTAGAAAAATATTATTCCGGACCAAATTATTTTCTCCATAATGTTGATGAAATCCTCCTGTTTTTGTGTTGTAAACAAGATTATTTTCGATTAAAAGATTTGAACTTCCTTCATCGGGGTAGATTCCCCATCCTCCATAAGAGTAGGATTGAATATCATGCAAAATATTCTGAAAAATTCTTGTTCCGGGAGAAATACCTAAAGTATAGATTCCTGCCATATCGCTTAATCGTCTCCATCCAATGTGATGAATGTGATTAAATGCAAGGATATTATGATGAGTTTCCGAAGCAGTATACCCCCAAGTCCAACCGACTGATATTCCCGTGTAGTAAAGATCGCCGATATCATTATGAGTAATTTCATTATAAGCACTTTGCCCAATATGAATACCGACAGCTTCCGGAATTACTCTTCCACAGCCCTGAATGATACTGTTATTGACTACTATGTATCCTGTTTTCTTTGACTCTTCCTTTTGAATTGAAGTTTCTCCGATTCTAATTCCACCTGCACCGAGATCTTTCAATTCGCAATGATTAATCCTGCAATATTTGCATCCTTGACGAAACCAAATCCCATAATTACCGGTATGAGCCAGCGAACAATCATCAAAAACAATGTTCTCAGCATGATCAATTTGAATTGTTGCATCTATAGAAACCGCAGCCTGAAACGGTTCAAAACCACCCAATGGAAGTTGGTATCCTGTGTATTTGAATGCAATTCCTTTAAAGGTCAATTTTTTGATTTTACTAGTCTTATCTCCCTGAATTATTAAAAGGTTATTCTGTGTTGAGAAGGTGGCAATACTTTGATCCGGTTTTTCTCCGGGACGGGGAATATAATATAGCCTTTGGTCTTTATCTAAGAACCATTCACCGGATCTGTTAAGAAAATACTTACAATTTTCAAGTTGATAACAGCTTGAATTATCCAAAGAATTCCATGGCTTCATCTTTTCGCCACTCACAAAAAGCATATTGTCAGTCACATTAATCGAATCAATTCGTTTGATGGTATTATCCCATTTGTGATAGAGAATAATAGACACTTGATGCAATTCTTCCGGCGAAAGCTTACTTAATACCTTGAGATGCTCCGAATCTATCCTGAATTGTTGACATGCTGTTTCAATCTTTCCGCTGGGAGCATTTACTACAATCATTTTTTGAGTAACATCTCTTAAAGTGTATTTATTATCATATTGGGTAGAAGCCCGAATAGCTCTCTTGTCATTCACATAAAGCTGCTCAAAGTGAGAATTGTTAATCGAATAGTTTTTTAGCTCTAAACACCACCATCCATTGGGAAGTACCTTGAATCCTTTTAATGCAGTCCCACCTGAGATAATTACTTTCCCGGGTGTAGCTGCTTTAAAGAGAACATTAAAATTCAAATTAGCAAACTGTTTATCAATCAGGATTGGCGATTCGATCGGATAAGTCCCATCTTGTATGATAAAAGTGACCTCCTCCTTATTTTTAGCTTCTTTCAGTTTCAAGATAAGCTTCAGAGCTCCATTGATTGTTGCCAGCGGACCTTCTGATTGTGAATCATTCCCACGAGGCGAGATGTAGTAGGTCTTCCCAAATGATTGATTCCCGATAAAGAGCAAGATTAAGGTGATGATGAACAGCTGCTTTTTCATATTCATTTTATAATGTATAAATTCTCCTGAGAGTTCCTAAATCTATCTTAATAAGAATCAAGCGGTAATCCGGATTATAGTATACAAAATAGAATAGATCTAGTCTTCATTGTAAGAGAAGAACATCCTGAATAGAAAGCTCTTCTCATTTTTAATTATCTTTTAGCTTCTTGTCTAACCAGACGAGAAACGGAATATCAAATAAATATCATTACAGAACCGTTACTTTGGCTTTTGCATCGTTAGGGACCGACTTCAATATTTTCCTTCCTCTCGGGTGAATACCCATTCTTTTTCGGTTGAAAGATGCGAATTGTAATAGTAGTTTTCCACATCGAACGCTTTCAGGTCTTCCGGCTCGGTAATTTTGTTCTGAATAATAAAACGGGTCATCAATCCTCTTGCT
>JAUZOB010000019.1 GCA_030706665.1 Bacteroidota bacterium | reverse complement strand
TGTCATTAAGGAAAGGGAATTGCCTAATGAGATGTGTGGATTAGATTGCTGATCTGTTGTATTTTATTTATGCCCCAATTGAGTATCGGATTGTTTTTTTCTGAAAGATGAGGATATAGATTGTGTCGGTTATAATGAGGAACCACAACCTTTCTGAAAAGTAACAATCCGAGAATATAGATCACCGAACAAACCAGAAATGCCACTGTCATAGAAAAATGTTGAACCATGATACCCGAAAGAAGCATCCCGAATCCCATCCCTAAATCAAGAGCTGTAAATAACGTTGAGTTTCCGACTCCTCTTCGTTCCACCGATACAATATTGTTTACCATTGATTGAAAAACAGGGAAAATGACACCATTCCCGCAGCCGATGATAAATGCAGCAATATAAAACCCTACGGGATTTTTATAGAGCGCCAGTATGGGAAATCCAATAGCCAGTAAAAGAATACATTCTGTTATTAAGGTCGCCGGTCCGTTATGATCAAATATTTTGCCGGATAAGAATCTTGAAAGTGAAATGCCAAAAGCATAAACCAAAAAGAAGGAAGAGGCATTGACGATTCCAATCTCAGTACCATAAAGTGCAATAAACGAAAGAAGACATCCGTAAGGAGCCATGAGTATCATTAGATTTAAAGACGGTATCATTGACCTGCGATCGAACAGATTCCTTATTGCTAATTGTTCCTGATTTTTGATGGGGAGTGATTTCGGAAAAGAAATGAAAGTTGTGATGAGAAATCCAACAATGCTGATACAAAATCCAGAAAAGAACATGGATGAATAACCCCAATGATGAGAAATGAACATACCGAGTACCGGACCCAGGGCCATTCCCATTGTTGTCGAGAGACCGTAATATCCAAGTCCTTCTCCTCTTTTCTCTGCCGGAATAACGTCAACAGTAACAGTTGAACCGGATATTGTGGTAATTCCCCAGGTTAATCCATGGATTAACCTGAGTATAATGATCAGGGTCATACTGGTTGCCAGAAGATATCCATTGTATATGATTGCATACAGAAACAATGCAATCCATAAAATATGCTTGCGACCAAATCGATCAAGAGCAAAACCGGAGAATGGACGAATAAAAACGGAGGCAATTGTATAAGCAGCAAGAGCTAAGCCTACTAAACTTTTGGGAGCATTCAGTTCGTTCGATATATATAATGGTAATGATGAAATTATCGAATAGTACGAAATGAAAATTAAAAAATTAGAGAGCGTTAGTATTAAAAAGTTTTTATTCCAAATTTTTTGATGCATAATATAATTGATCCTTTTTCAGGGACAAAGTTACTCTTAAGTATTCAATTCCTCCTTTAACCGGGTGATCTTCATGCTAAGGTTAAGTGAACGTTATTCTGTTTTCTCGTTTCTGTTGCTACTCTTATTTGTTCTCAATCCTCATTATTGTATCATCTATGCTGTCGCATTTCTGTATTCCATATATGAGGTGTATTCTGACATTTAAAAATCTTATAGATCTTGAATAATTGTAATGAGCAAATGTGAACTATATGGCGCATTTGTTCGGTCAGAATGTATAAATAAATGCTCATTTTGTTTATTGACATCCATCTTGGCTAAAAGTACATTCGCAGAATCTGGAAAAACTCGGGACAAGAAACTTTTTTATAGGATTTCAATCGATGGGAATGACTTTCTCTCTACTAATAAGTCTGATTTTCTCATTGAATATGAAAAGCGGATTCTTATCCTGTAATTTGTTAAAGGATCTAACTATCAAATAAATAAAAGAGTATGGAGTCGTTTCGTAAAATTTATTGGCCTGCAATTAACCTGATTGGCCCAGGAGCTATTCAGGAAATTGGGGTTGAAGTAAAAAATCTTGGATTTAAAAAACTTCTGATTGTTACCGATAAAATATTGAGACAAGTAGGTGTCGTAAAAATGGTAACTGACGTATTGGATGCTTCCAATATAAACTATGTAATTTATGACGAAGTAAAGCCAAATCCTACAACAAAGAATGTAAACGATGGTTTGGGAATGTTCAAAGAAGAAGGTTGCGATAGTTTATTGTCTATTGGAGGTGGATCTCCTCAGGACACAGCTAAGGCAATTGGTATTCTTTATACTAATGGCGGAAGCATCGTAGAATACGAAGGAATAGGTAAGTCAAAATATAAATCGGCTCCGATTATTGCTGTAAATACTACAGCAGGTACAGCTTCAGAAGTGACTATCAATTATGTAATTACTGATGAGGTGAGAAAGACAAAAATGGTTATTGTCGATCCTAATTGCCTTGCAACGATTGCTGTTAATGATCCTGAACTTATGGTGAACAAACCAGCCGGATTAACTGCTGCTACAGGGATGGACGCTTTAACCCATGCAGTTGAAGCTTATGTTGCGAAAGGTGCCTTCAGATTGTCTGATACTCTTGCTTTAGAGGCTATTAAATTTATTGGAGAATCTCTTGAAACTGCTGTAAATGATGGTAAAAATATTGAAGCCAGATCAAAAATGGCATGGGCATCATACATTGCAGGGTTGGCATTCTCTAATTGCGGATTAGGAGCAGTTCATTCAATGGCACATCAACTTGGTTCTGAGTATGATCTTCCACATGGTGTGGCAAATGCAATTCTATTACCTTTTGTAGAAGAATACAATTCTGTTGTATGTCCGGAAAAATTCCGTGATATTGCTGAAGCACTAGGAAAAGATACAAAAGGTCTTAGTCTGGAAGAAGCACGTAAAGCTGCATTGGATGCAATTAAAGAATTATCAGTTAAGGTGAGAATTCCTATGTTGAAAGATACAGCTTTTAGACTTGAAGATGTTGATAAACTCGCAAAACAAGCTATGGCTGACGTTTGTACTGGTGGAAATCCAAGAGAGGTTACCGCTGAAGATATTAAGAAGATTTATAAGAATGCTTTCGAGGCAAAATAATCTCTTGTCTTAGGCTTCAACCATATTCCTGATTATAAAGTCTGACGAAGACGAGATAAGTCCTCTAAATCGAAGGAGTTTGGTGAATCTAAAAAGTTGGGAATGTTGTTCAAATACTTAAGAAAAACGAAAAAAGGGTTGTTGGGAGTTGAATCTTAACGACCCTTTTTTATTTGTTTCTGTTTTGAAATAAATTTCTATTTGGATTAACTGTTGAATCTCGATCTAAATCTTTTGCAGTAAAGCTGATTATTGATAATGTCAATGTTTGAAGAGGATATTTAGGATTCATGACAAAATTAGGAGGACATTTATGAAAAATTACTCTTTATATTTTTTATTCTGGTTTGTGTTGATTATGACAAAACAATAAATATTGAACCTGGAGGTGTTGCAATTTATACAGGGATAAAGGAACAATTTGTAGGTAATAACTATGGATTATTTGAGGTGGAGTATCCTGTACTATCCTGATGTTTTATTGGTTTTTAAATGGTGTCATTTTGTATAAATAAATGCGCATTTTGTGAATTGACCAGTATTGAAAATCAGTGTATTTTCACATTGTAATTAAAAAGCAATATTAATAAACATTGTGCATGTAGTTCTGATTGAATTTAGGTGTATTTAGAAGGGTATTGAAAGTCTAAAATATGTTTTTTTGATGTATTACTTTCAATCTCTGTTTTAAATGCAATAATAAATAATAAGAGTATAGCGCGACGTTAAGATGAATGATTTGGTTTGAGTTAGATAATGACCGACAATTGTTGCATTTTGTTTGGTTAGTTAAATGGTTTGTTAGGTGGAGGAGGGATTTTATATCCCTCCTTTTTTGTACCATCGAGTGACCGGAAAAACGGGTACGGTGTAGTTTATCTCCTTTAAGAGTCCTGAATGATTTTCAAAATTCAATGTGTGTTCCTTGTTTGAAGGGACAATGTTACTTTCCTATAATTGAAATACATTTTATTTAATATTTGTACATATTCAGTGTATTATCCGTAAAAAAAAGAATAAAACTTTATTGGCAGAAGAAATGTAAAATAAATGATCGCTAGTGTCAAGAGCGAATGGTTTACCGTGAATTGTGGCAGAGAATATTCGGAGTAGAAGTACGCGGAAGTTGTTTCAATGTTATTGGAGAATCTAATTTTTAAATTTACTGATAATATGAAAAGAGCTGCTTTTAAAATGAAATTGAAACCCGGTTATGTCACCGAATACAAGAAGAGACATGATGAAATCTGGCCGGAATTGTCTTCTCAATTGAATGCTGCAGGTGTTTCAGATTATTCAATATTCCTCGATGAAGAGACACTGACTCTTTTTGCCGTACAAAAACTTACAGATAACAATGCTTCCGATTTACTGTCACAAACAGCAATCGTAAAACGGTGGTGGGCATATATGGCCGATATTATGGAAGTGAATCCTGATAATTCACCGATAAGCATAGCTCTTAAAGAAGTATTTCACCTGGATTAAGTGACTGTGTTTTATGAAAAGAATGAGTCGATTCTGTTGTGCCATGGAGTCGAAGAGGAGTCTTTGTGCCGAAACTCTTGTGACGAGAATGTTTGTTAGTGTTTAATGATTTGATGCGGGGCGATTCGTTTATGATGAAATATTGTTTCCATTTAGATCGTCAGTGTTTTTGTTTCATTGTTTGACAACAAACTTTGCATTGTGATAATTTATATAGTGAATCACTCGGGTGGACAAACCCAATAGATTGTTCAGATAGAAGAGAATTGCAAGGATAAAACGAAAATGAAAAGTGCCATTTTATATAAATGTTAGCACACTTTGTTAATTGTATAAGGTCTACTGTTCAATAATTTTGAAGTTATAAATTCAGAGGTCGAATTAAATCAAAAGTAACTAACTAATACCTTCAATTAGATGAATCCAATATACGGAATTGCTTTGATTTCTTTAGGGAGTATATGTGCTGCCAGCTTTTATGTCCCGATTAAGAAAGTTAAGAATTGGTCTTGGGAATCGTTCTGGACCATTCAAGGAATTTTTGCATGGCTCGTTGCTCCATGGTTGTTCGCATTTTTAACTGTTCCTTCCGGAACATTGTTGTCAATTTTGTCTGAAGCTCCGACAGAATCAAAGCTTTGGGCTACCTTTTTTGGTGTATTATGGGGTGTCGGCGGTCTAACCTTCGGACTTAGTATCCGTTATCTTGGTGTATCGCTCGGACAATCCATTGCTTTAGGATTTTGTGCGGCTTTCGGTACATTAATCCCACCAATTGTAAATGGAGAGAATTTATTCTCTACTCCACAGGGAATCCTGATGGTAGTTGGAGTCTCTGTTTGTATTGTTGGTATTGCAATTATCGGATATGCAGGTAGCCTGAAGTCTAAGAATATGACTGAAGAAGAAAAACGTGCTGCGGTTAAAGATTTTGCATTGAAGAAAGGATTAATCATTGCAGTCCTTGCTGGTGTAATGAGTGCCTGTATGTCATTCGGAATTGCTGCGGGAAAAGGAATTGAGGATGTAGCTTTAGCTCACAATACCGATCCTCTTTTTAAGACGAATCCTTCTTACATCTTTATCCTGTTAGGTGGATTCTTTACAAATTTCGTTTATTGCTTTTATTTAAATATTAAGAATAAAACGATCAAAGATTACCTTTCTGTTTCAAAAGGAGTGTTTGCTTCGAACCTTTTCTTTTGTGCATTGACGGGTACTCTATGGTTTATGCAATTCTTCTTCTTCGGAATGGGGAAAAGTAAAATGCCGGTCTCAATGGTTGCATTTAGCTGGAGTATTTTGATGGCTCTAAATATTGCCTTCAGTAATATCTGGGGAGTGCTTTTGAAAGAATGGAAAGGTGCCGGTGCAAAGACAATGATCATCCTTTTGATTGGGATCCTTACCCTTATCTTCTCGACATTCGTTGTGAACTTCTAAGGAAAGAAACAACAGTTACGTTGAGTAAAATAATGGGTAATATATGACAGCTCTTATTTGTTGAGCTTTAAATCAAGAATAAGTAATACCAAAAAAATAAATCGGGAATATAAAAACACACGTTTAAAATGAAAAAAGAATTAGTACAAAACGCTTATGCTATTGCGAAAGAACAATATGCAGAATTAGGTGTAGATACAGATAAGGTATTAAAAGCAATGGAAGAACTTGTGATTAGTCTTCATTGCTGGCAAACAGATGATGTCGGAGGATTTGAAAAACCAGGTGCAGAACTTGGCGGCGGTGGAATTCAGGTTACCGGTAACTATCCCGGCAAAGCTTCTACTATTGCTGAAATGCGTAAAGATCTTGACAAAGTAATGTCTTTACTTCCTGGGAAACAACGTTTGAACCTGCATGCTATCTATGGTGAATTTGGCGGACAACTGGTTGACCGTGATCAGATTGAAGTTAAACATTTCCAGGGATGGATTGATTGGGCAAAAGAAAGAGGAATGGGATTGGATTTCAATGGTACTCTTTTTTCTCACCCAAAAGCTGACGATGGTTTTACCCTTTCAAGTAAAAATGAAGAAGATCGTAAATTTTGGGTTGAACATGTAAAACGTTGCCGTAAGATTGCTGCTGCAATGGGTGAACAACTTGGAACTCCTGCAGTACATAATACCTGGATTCCTGATGGATCAAAAGATACTCCTGTTGATCGTTTCACTCATCGTGCTTTATTGAAGAAATCACTAGATGAAATCTATGCTGAAGAAATTCCTACTAAATATGTGAAAGATGCGATTGAAAGTAAACTTTTCGGTATCGGATCAGAATCAATGGTTGTAGGTTCTCATGACTTCTATCTTTGCTATGCAGCACAGAATAAAAAATTAATCTGTCTTGATAACGGTCACTTCCATCCGACAGAACAAGTTGGAGATAAAATCTCTGCTTGCCTTCAGTTTGTAGATGAATTATTGCTCCATGTAACTCGTGGCGTAAGATGGGATAGCGACCATGTTGCTACTTTCAACGATGAAATTTTGTTGATTGCTCAGGAAATTGTTCGTGCCAATGTATTAAACAGAGTAAACATCGGATTGGATTATTTCGATGCAAGCTTGAATCGTGTAGGAGCATATGTAGTTGGTGCACGTTCTGTACAAAAAGCATTTATGTTTGCAATGCTTGAACCTACTGAGCTGATTAAGAAGTACGAACAAGATAATAAATACTACGAACGTCTTCACTTGCTCGAAATGATGAAATCTAAACCATTCGGTGCAGTATGGGATTACTTCTGCTTGCAGAACAATGTTCCTTTTGAGTTCGAATGTATTTCTGATATTCAGAAATATGAGAATGAAGTTCTTAGTAAAAGATAATTGCTAAAAGCATTCATAAGTGAGGAGTTGCCGCAGCCTACAGGTAACTCCTCTCATTAAACCCCCAAGCCCCTTTGCCAATGAACCAAGAACTTCAACAATTAATAGAAATATCTCACTTTTACGGTCGAAATAAAGATTTCGTAATTGCCGGAGGTGGAAATACATCATTGAAAGATGATGAATGCCTTTGGATCAAATCGAGTGGTATTTCTTTAGCTGAGATTGATGAAGACGGATTTGTCGTCCTGTCTCGTAAATCGCTCAGCAAGATTGCACAAAAGACATATAGCAACAATCCGCAGATTCGTGAGGAAGAAGTAAAAGAGGATTTAAATAGTTGCATTCTCTCTAAAACTGGTCGCAGACCTTCTGTTGAAACATCATTACACGATTTAATGGATTATAAATATATAGTCCATACACATCCAACTCTTGTTAATGCAGTGATGTGTTCTCAAAAGGCAGCCGAATATACCCGTGATTTATTCGGTGAAGAAGCTCTTTTTGTTGAATATACCGACCCTGGTTATACCTTGTTTAAAAAGATATTTGACAAAATAGCTCTCTATAAACAGCAGTATAATCGGACCCCAAATCTTCTTTTCCTTGAGAATCATGGAATTTTTGTGGCCGCAGATACAATTGACGAGATTAAAAAATATTACGACTTTGTTGTTGAACAAATAACCAAGTCCTTAAAAGTTACTTTGCCTGATTCCGCGGAGATAAGAAATGATGAGCTATGTGAATTGGCAAATGAGTTGAATGGGTTTAATTCAATGATTGCAATTCCTAAAACCAGTAACCTTATTAAGACGTTTACTTTAAATAAAGAAGCCTTTAGCCCTGTAAGCACTCCTTTTAGCCCTGATCATATCGTATACTGCAAATCAAAGTATCTCTTTGCAGAAGAACCTAATGCTGCATTTATAAAAGAGGCAATTACCTCGTTCAATATCAAGAATGGTTATTTGCCTAAAGTAATTGCGGTAAAAGGATTGGGATTGATTATTATGGAAGAGAGTGAAAAAGCTGCCGGAAATGTAATTGATCTTTTTGAAAATATGATGGAGATCTGCTTAATGGCTTCTTCGTTTGGCGGACCGCAGGCAATGACTGCAATTCAAATCGCTTTTATTGATAATTGGGAAGTTGAGAATTATCGCCGGAAGGTAGCCAAACAGAATTAATTCTATATAAAAACAAACGAGAATGAAAAAAGTAATTGCTGTATTCGATATTGGCAAGACCAATAAAAAGATATTACTTTTCGATAAAGACTTACAAGTTGTTTATCAAAAGGAAGATAAATTCCCCGAGATTGTCGATGAGGACGGATGTGAATGTGATGATATTGAAAAGATAGAGACTTGGTTAAAAGACACACTCATCTCTATTATTAAGGAAGGCGAATTTGATATCTGTGCTGTTAACTTCTCTACTTATGGGGCTTCGCTTGCTTATATCGATGCTGAAGGAAAACGACTTACTCCAATATACAATTATCTGAAGCCAATGCCAGCCGGTATTGTCGAACCTTTGTATGACAGTTATGGAGGACAGGCAGAATTCAGCAGACAAACAGCATCACCTGCATTGGGAATGTTAAATTCTGGGTTACAGGCTTTATGGCTAAAATCTAAAAGACCTGAAGTTTTTGCACAAGTAAAAAGTATTGTGCATTTCCCCCAGTATCTTTCATACCTTTTTACAAATGCAATAACTTCTGAATACACTTCGATTGGTTGCCATACCGCAATGTGGGATTTTGACCATATGCAATATCATTCATGGTTAAAAGAAGAAGGGATAAATCTTCCTGCGCCGGTTTCCAATTCTACAATGACTGAAGTTGAATTGAGCGGACATAAAATGTATGTCGGAATCGGGATCCATGACAGCTCTGCTTCACTGGTTCCTTATATTAAAGGGAGCAAAGAGAAATTTGCTCTTATCTCGACAGGTACATGGTGTATCAACATGAATCCGTTCAACTATGAACCACTTACAGCTGACCAGCTCAGTAAAGATTGTTTGTGTTTCATGAGTGTAACACAAAATCCGGTTAAGTCGTCACGTTTATTCATGGGATATATTCATGAGGTAAACAGTGATCGTTTTGCTGAATATTTTAATGTTCCTAAAGATAGTTTCAAGAGGGTAAAACTTAACGAGAAAATGCTTGTTCGTTTAAATGATTGGTCATTGGGACAACGAGTATTTTTCAAAAATGGGGTCCCTGAAGATAGTGTTGACAAATCTGTTGATTTATCTTTGTTTGACTCTTACGAAGAAGCCTATCATCAGCTGATGATTGACTTGACTTACTTGTGTATCGAATCATTAGAGCTTGTTTTGTCCAAAAGCGATCCGGTGAAGAATATCTTTATTTCCGGAGGTTTTGCAAGAAACGAGATCTTTGTCCGTTTAATGGCAACGACCTATCCTGATTGTAACGTGTTTACATCGGAGGTTGATAATTCGAGTGCATTAGGGGCCGCTATGGTTGTCTGGGATGCAATGAAAGGTGAAACAATACCTGGAACTGATCTTGGATTGAATAAGTGGGAACCATTGACAGAAATAACTGAAGTTTATAAATAAGTATAAATGAACAAATTGGACAGTAAACTGATCCACCCAAGGGATCAGATTGTAGCGATTATTCGCCAGATTTACAAAAGAGGGTTGACAACAACCTCCGGAGGAAATGTTTCAATCATTGATGAAGATGGCGATATTTGGGTAACTCCTTCTGGTGTTGATAAAGGAGCTCTTGAACCACGCGATATTATGCGGGTCAAAAAAGATGGGACCATGGAAGGAATTCATAAACCATCTTCTGAATTTCCTTTCCACAAGGCGATTTATGAAGCACGGCCGGACATCAAAGCAGTAATTCATGCTCATTCGCCTGCATTAGTATCGTTTAGTATTGTCGGAAAAATTCCGAATACGAATGTAATTCCACAGGCTAAGTATATTTGCGGGCCTATCGGATATGCTACATATGCTTTACCAGGTAGTGAAGAACTTGGTGAAAGTATTGCAAAAGAGTTCTCAAAACATTTTGATTCTGTGATTATGGAAAATCACGGTACCGTTGTTGGCGGAACTGATTTGAAAGATGCATTCAAGCGTTTTGAAACTCTTGAATTCTGCGCAAGAACGATTATCAATGCAAAAAGTATCGGAGAACCTAAATATCTGACCGATGAAAACATTGATGCTTTCGAAATGCAAGTTCCTCTTCTTCAGCCTGAAATGGATTATGTAGAACATCCTTCAGATGAAAAAGAAAAGCGTGAAGAAATTGTACGTATTGTGAAACGTGCATGCGAACAAGGACTCATGATCAGTAGTTATGGTACCGTTTCTGTTCGCTGGAGAAACAATGACTTCCTGATTACCCCTACGAATGTTTTGCGTTGGGATATTACGTTGGATGATATTGTTCAAATACGTAATGGCAAAAGAGAACCAGGTAAAATTCCTAGCCGTTCTTTATGGTTGCATCAGGAAATCTATAAAAGGAATCCACATATCAATTCAATCATTCTGACTCAGCCTCCTTATTTAATGGCTTATGGGGTATCTAATGAGAAATTTGATGTCAGAACAATTCCTGAAAGTTGGATTTTCCTTCAGGATGTCCCAAGTGTTCAATTCGGAACGCATTTCAAAGGGAATAACGGAGTGTTGGATCTGATCGATCAGAAGATTCCGGCTGTATTGATCAACAACGACTCATTCCTGGTTACCGGTGATAAATTGCTTCAGACTTTTGACCGTCTTGAAGTTGCCGAATTTAGTGCTAAGTCGCTGATCATGGGAGCTCCAATGGGTGCTTTAAAGCCGATTACCGATGAACAAATCGAAGATCTGAGAAAAAAATTCTTGAGCTAACGGTTGAATAAAAATCCCTATATATTATTTCATTGAAGCTCATAACTAAGTTTCAAGGGGTGTGTCACTTACAGACACGCCCCTTTTTTATTTCTTTTTACGTAATTTACGATAACCTACGATCGTAACTATTACAGCAAGAGCAATGACCCAGAGGTATGCGAATAAGGTTAACAGATAAAGGAATACCTGCCAACCTCCTCGGATCCCATTCATAAAATCTACAAAGAAACGGCTGGAAAATTGGACCTCTTCATTTAGTGTTAATTGTATTGTGCTATAAGTAACTTGCTTGTGTACATTTTTCAGTTGTCCTTCGAGAGCATCAATTTCATCTCTGGTTTCAGTTAACTGCTTCTCGATAGCCATTGTTTCTTGCAGATTCTTAGCCTGTTTAAGAAGTTGCATATACTTTTGCTCTGTTTCTTTCTTAACCTTTAAGCGGGCATCAATGTCAATGTAAGAATCCGCAATGTTGAGTGTGTTGACAGACTTATTTGTAACTTCTTTAATCTGGCTGATGCTAAGCAGTGATTGCATCAGATTCTCAAAATTCTCTGAAGGAACCCGAATGGTCATCGTATTGGTTATCATTGTTCGATATACGACACGATTATCCTCATCGATCTGTGCTTTGTATTTGGGTAATTCTTTCCTGACCTGTTTGACTGCAGCATCAATCTTGTTGACTTTTAAAGAAAGAGTTGCTTCTTTAAGAATCTTCTGCCCGGTGATATCATTTTTGGTTCCGGATGCAGATTCTGACAAAGAAGAAACTTCATTCCCTACCGGTGGGGTGTTTGAATTACAACCCGCCAGAGTGAGAATTGTTAAAACCAAGAAGAGAAATGTTTTCATTGGAGTAGAATTAGAGTGAAAATTTTAGATGAACACAGTTAATTTTTGATGTTATTTCGGATTGTAGAACAAGAAATTTTCTGATGATTCTATCTAAAATTAGGTGTTTTTTTGAAAAAAAGCCAATAAAACACGGTTTTACTTTTAACGTTACCCCATTTGTTTACCCTTTTATTATCCTCTCATGTATTTAATTTGCCATTGTGAAATCCGGGAAAGGGGTAAAGATCGGATAACCAAAATTAATCTATGGGGTAATTGGAAACCGCTGTCAAAATATCTTTGACAGCGGTTTTTTTATTCTTCAATCTTCATCTCATTGAGCAGATATCCGGCGCCTGCAAATTTATCGATCAGGAATAATGCATATCGTATATCCAGAACAATATTCCGACATTGGGTAGGGTCATACATTACATCGCTCATGGTCCCTTCCCAACATCTGTCGAAATTGACTCCGATCAGACGGCCTTCTGCATCGACAACCGGACTACCGGAATTTCCACCGGTTGTATGATCCGAAGCTGTAAAAGCGACCGGCATTTGGCCGTTCGCCATGGCATACCTTCCAAAATCTTTGTTTTTATACAGCTCTTTTAGCTTTTCGGGAACCGCATAGTCATAAATTTCCGGATTATCCTTTTGCATAATTCCGGTAAGTGTGGTGTAATAATCGTAATAAACACCATCAACCGGATAGAATCCTTCAACCTTTCCGTATGCAACCCGTAAGGTAAAATTAGCATCCGGATAGATGGGCTTGCCTTCGTTCATCTGAAGAATTCCTTTCATATATTGTTTCTGAACTTTCGCAAGTTGATCATTCAGGTTGGTACAGATAGGGTCGACGTGCTGTTCGAAATGATTTTTAAATTCTCTGAATAATGAGAATAGTGGGTCTTTCTCAAGTTTTCGTATCTCTTTATGTGAAAATTTGTCGTAAAGAGCATTGATCTTCGTCTCGTTGGTCAGAATTGATGAATAATAGTATTTTTTAGAAAATTCAGGGCTATCAAGAATCCTTGAAATCTCAAGAAATTTCCTGGGAAGGAAGCGGGTCTCAATGTCCTGATTGTATTTTTTCAGAAGAGCTCTCATAATCTTCTCGTCGGTCGATGCATTGTAATCTTTAAAGTGTCTCTTGGTCCAGGTTTTTAATTCATTTAATTCATTATCAAAGAGCTTCGGGTCACTTTTCATTGTTGTTTTTAAAAATCTGTCAATGCGCAATGCCAGTGCAAAGGCATCGGTCCCTCTAATGACAATTTCATTGTAATAATCGTATGCTTTGGAATAAGGAGCCAACGCACTATAAAGCGTGTCGAATTTTTGAAATATATTTCCATATTCTTCTTTACGGTCGGATGATAAATTCACCCAGTTCATGAACTGCTGCTCTGTCGTCTTTTTGATGGATAGAGCATCCATTCGTTTTAGTCCTTTTATCTCTCCCTGCCATTTTTTCCATGCATTGGCTGAAGATGCATTCTTCGAAGCATATTGGATCCTGACTTTTGGTGATGCATCCATGTCCTGTTTCATAAGCGACAGAATAATATCACGAATCGCAATTTTTTTAGGATCTGTTTGTTCAATTAATAATTTAACAGCGGCAGAAGGGAGATATTCACTCGTTCTGCCCGGATATCCAAATACCATGGTGAAATCTCCCTCTTTAACTCCTTTGAGCGATATCGGGAACGATTTCTTTGACTTGAGCGGAATGTTATCGGGTGAATAAGGGGCCGGATTTCCATTTTTATCGGTATAGATGCGGAAAAGCGAGAAGTCGCCTGTATGACGGGGCCACATCCAGTTATCGGTGTCCCCTCCGAATTTGCCAATTGCTGAAGGCGGAGCTCCTACTAACCTGACATCGCGGTATATTTCATTTACAAATAAGAAATATTGATTCCCGTTGAAAAAGGGTTTCACATCGGCTTCGTAATGAGTTCCTTTTGTTGCTTCCTGCTCGATGTTATCGATATTACTGTTGATTATTCTTCTCCTTTCTTCGGCTGAAATATTCTTAGTGACACCGTTGAAGACTTTATCCGTTACATCGGCCATGCGTAACAGAAAGGTAACTGTAAGTGACGGATTGGGTAGTTCTTCCTGTCGTTGTTTCGCCCAATAGCCATTGGTCAGGTAGTCATGTTCCAACGAACTATGACTTTGGATGGCATCAAACCCGCAATGATGATTTGTAATAAGCAATCCGTCTTGAGAGATCAATTCTCCTGTGCAACCAGAACCAAAAATTACGACTGCATCTTTCATGCTGGCATGATTCACATCGTAGATGTCCTGTGCCGAAAGTTTGAACCCCATTTGATGCATTTCTGCAATGTTGTATTTCTCAAGTAAAATAGGAAGCCAGATCCCTTCTTTGGCCTGAGATGGTATCAGGCCGAGAAAGAACAATGCTACAAGTAGAGAAAATCTGTAAATTTTAGTCATAAATGTTGTTTTACTCTTCTGAAATTAAACATTAATTACCCCTTAATGATTTTATTTAAGCTGTTGTTGTTAATATTCTAAATACAAATTTACACATCGGACAGGATTAATGCAATTTACTTCAATTCGCTTTTATTCCTCATTCTGGTGTGAGTGTATGAATTATTCCTTATCAATACGTCAGTTTTTTATTCTTTTTCTAAAAGTGGTACAAACGTTCAGACAATGAACCAGGGGCAGAATGAAAATAACGTATCCTTTCCGAGGGACTAAAATTAACACACATTCTTTTACTGATATTCATCGAAATGTATACAACAAAAATTAGGTGACCGGGGTAGATTGTTTAGAGTCAGTGCTAAATGTTCTTTTTTTTGTTGTGATAATCACTGGAACTAAAAAGATGGACAGTGAATATTTTGAATAATATTTAGGTTGTACTTTTAATTTAATATTAATAAGTGTTCTAAAATTACATTTTGAAACATCGAGGGGTTATATTTAAGATGAGATCTTTATATTTGCAACAACTCATACATGAATGATGAAAACCGGAATTTTAAAATATTTCTTCAACTTCAGCATGGCACGATTTAGTCGCTAGCCGGTTTTCTATCTTGTCCCGCTCTGCGGATTCCTTTTTATATTTCTCAGTCATTTTATAATCACACTTTTATTTGAATCATGAAGTATTTAGGGTTAGGAGCATTTGTGCTCGATAACATAATGAGCATGGGACAAGAAGACAAAGGAAAATCAAAAGTTGAAATTAATGGATTCATTGAGCATGCTGATAAGTGTAACGTATAAAATTGATAGTACTAACATACAGATTAAGTGAAAAATAATTCATTATGATTTGGAACGAACCTATTGAGTGTGCCAGTCGGAGTGAAATTGAAGCAATTCAGTCGGAACGTCTGGTAGAGACAGTGAAGAGGGTTTATCACAATGTGCCTTCTTATCGAAAAAAGATGCAGGAAAAGGGACTGGTTCCCGATGACATTAAAAGTGTTGCAGATTTGTCAAAACTTCCTTTTACCGTAAAAAAGGATCTACGCGATAATTATCCCTTTGGACTCTTTGCCTGCCCGATGAGTGAGATTGTTCGGTTGCATGCGTCTTCCGGAACAACAGGAAAACCTACTGTTGTGGGTTATACCCGAAAGGATTTGAATACCTGGGCTGAAGTAGTAAGCAGGGCATTAAGCATGGCCGGAGTCCGTAAGTCTGATTTCGTACAGGTTGCTTATGGTTACGGATTGTTTACCGGAGGCTTGGGAATTCACTATGGAACAGAAAATTTGGGAGCATCTGTTATTCCGATTTCCGGAGGAAATACGCATAAACAGATCCAACTGATGCAGGATTTCGGATCAACAGTTTTGGCATGTACTCCTTCGTATGCTCTGTATCTTGCAGAGGTGATGGAAGAGATGAATGTGAAACCACAGGATCTTAAGCTTCGGATCGGTATATTTGGAGCTGAACCCTGGTCAGAAAATATGCGTAAAGAAATTGAACGTAAACTTGGAATTAAAGCGATCGATATTTTCGGTTTGAGTGAAGTGATTGGGCCTGGCGTCGCTTGTGAATGTGAATATCAGGAAGGGCTTCATATCAACGAAGACCACTTTATTCCTGAAATTGTCGACCCCGTAACGCTTGAACCTCTTCCTCGCGGAAGTGTAGGTGAATTAGTCTTTACGACGGTAACCAAGGAAGGGATTCCATTAATTCGTTACAGAACGCGCGATTTGACCCGTTTAAATTATGAAAAATGCCAATGTGGCCGTACTTTAGTACGTATGGAAAAGTGTACCGGCCGAAGTGATGATATGCTTATCATCCGTGGTGTGAATGTCTTCCCATCACAGATTGAAAGTGTGTTGTTTGAAATGGCTGAAACTGCACCTCATTATTTACTTATTGTAGAGCGTGAAGGAACTTTGGATACGTTGACCTTGATGGTTGAGGTCCAGGAGCAGTTCTTCTCGGATGAGGTTAAAAAGCTACAAGACTTGCGTAAGAAAATTACAGCCAAGATCCACAGTGTGTTGGGTGTATCTGTCGATGTAAGACTTGTAGAGCCTAAAACGATTGAACGAACAGCTGGTAAAGCTCAAAGAGTTATCGATAAACGTAAAATATAAACTGAGCCATGAAAGTAAAGCAATTGTCGGTTTTTTTGGAAAACCGTGAAGGGCGACTGATGGAAGTAACCAAGATCTTGGGGAAATCAGGAGTCAACATGTCTGCCTATTTTGTTGCAGATACATCAGAATTTGGTATTTTGCGGGTGATCGTTTCTGATCCGGAGAAAGCTTTTAATGTATTGCGTGAAGCAGGTTTTACGGTGCGCCTTTCAGATGTAGTATGTTTGAGTTGCCCGAATCATCCGGGGGCTTTATCCTTAGCACTCGAAATCCTGGCACGTGAAGAAATATTCATTGAATATATGTATGCTTTTTCTTCCGGAGAGTCAGCCAATGTAATCCTGCGTCCCACCGATGTAGATCGTTGCATCGACGTATTGCAGAAAAATCAAATGGAACTAGTTTCGGCAAGCGAACTTTATAAATTTTAATCACATTTTTAATTCGAATAAAGAATAATCAGTGTCCCGGAGAAAATGAAAACAACGAAAACAAATGCGTCTTTTTTCTTTTTTTGGTTTAGTAGCTAGTGCCAGCCGGGCATTGGAAGATATTATATTGTCTCTGAAATCCCGGCCTTAAGGACCGGGATTTCTTTTTTAGTTAAATTGATACAGAAAACGAAATAAAAGATAACATGAAGAAAATTGCAATACAGGGAATAGCCGGATCTTTTCATGAAGACGCAGCATACCGATACTTTGGCGAATCCGTTGAAATTCTGGAATGCGGATCTTTCAAAAAAGTATGCGATAAAGTCGACATAGACGAAGCGGATTATGCTGTAATGGCCATCGAAAACTCAATTGCCGGAAGTCTCCTGAATAATTATGCACTCGTACGCGATTATCATCTGAAGATCATTGGAGAGGTTTATGTGCATATTCAGATGAACCTGATGGTAGTTCCCGGAGTTAAAAAAGAAGATATCCGGGAAATTCATTCCCATCCCATTGCCCTAAAACAATGTGCAGAATACATTGAAGAATGCTTCAGTGAAGCCCGGTTAAAAGAAAAGAGCGATACCGCTGCGGCTGCAAAGATATTGATGAGAGATCAGATCAAGAATGCGGCTGCAATCGGGAATCAACGTTCTGCAGAATTGTATGGACTTGAAATACTTGAAAAAGGCATTGAAACCAATAAAAAGAATTATACCCGTTTTATGGTTCTTGCCAAGCACGGAAACCCTGCGGGAGTGGGAGATAAAGCTTCAATCTGTTTCGAAGTAGGCCATTTTTATGGTGCCCTGGCCCGTGTCCTCAATATTTTTGCAGAAAATAAAATAAACCTGACGAGCATCCAGTCTATTCCGATTATCGGGAAACCTCAGGAGTACTCTTTTTATGCGGATGTTGAATGGGATTCTTATGAAAATTATGAACGAGCCATTCATTTAGTCTTAAAAAACGTATCAAGTTTGTCAATTTTAGGAGAGTATCTGAGAGGAGAACTTGCAATTCATAACCAGTAATGTTATTTTTTCCTCAAAATTCACTATTTTGCTTTCGATTGAGTGTCGAATTTGAGAGGTGAGCTTACAAATTGAAAGCAGTAAAAAGAAAGTGCTATTGGATTGTTATACATGCTTTTAAATAGGTATTTAGTGCTTTCATATTCGAAAATAGTTTGGTTATTTTATAAAAATTTTCAGAGCAAATGAAAAGAGAAACGCCAATAGATTCCGAAGTGGTCAATCAGGAGATCGAAAACCTTCAAATAGATACAATTGGAGATGCATCGATCAGAGAGATCGTTCAATTGGTAAACAAAGTTGAAGAAAAAACGGGTGCCCGATATATCCGAATGGAGATGGGGGTTCCGGGCTTACCTGCAGCAAGTGTAGGCGTTGAAGCAGAAATCGCTGCCCTTCAAAAAGGTGTTGCTTCTGTATATCCGATGCTCGACGGAATTAAAGATTTAAAGTCGGAAGCATCACGATTCATAAAACTGTTTATGAATGTTGATGTTGCTCCCGCAAACTGCATTCCGACCGTTGGATCTATGCAAGGAACTTACGCTGCTTTTCTGGTTGCTGCCGGATGTAATAAAGAGCGTGATACTGCTTTGTTTATCGATCCCGGTTTCCCTGTACAAAAACAACAAATGATTGTAATGGGAGCAAAATATGAGTCCTTCGATGTTTACAACCATAGAGGTGAAAAGCTGAGGTCTCATTTGGAATCGATTCTTGAGAAAGGACACATTCATTCTATTATCTACTCCAATCCCAATAATCCCACCTGGATTTGTTTGACAGAGGAGGAATTAAAGATCATCGGGGAATGTGCCAATAAATATGATGTAATTATAATGGAAGACCTGGCCTACTTTGCAATGGACTTCCGTAAAGATCTTTCCAAACCAGGGGTTCCCCCTTATCAGGCTACGGTCGCTCATTATACCGACAACTATGTGTTGTTTATTTCAAGTTCGAAAATATTCTCGTATGCCGGCCAGCGTAGTGCGATCATGGCCATATCCGATAAACTTTATCACCGGGATTATCCAAATCTGAAAGCAAGGTTCCATAGTCATGGTTTTGGAAATACCATTGTCCAACGGGCGCTTTATTCTTTAACGTCCGGGACTGCTCATTCGGTACAGTATGCTCTTGCCGCGATGTTTAAAGCGGTGAACGATGGGAAATACGATTTTGTAGAAGTGATAAAAGCTTACGGGGCGAAAGCAAAGGAAATGAAGCGTCTTTTCCTGGAAAATGGCTTCTATATTGTATATGACAAAGATGTGGATCAATTGATCGGGGACGGCTTCTATTTTACGATAGGTTATCCCGGCATGACCGGTGGTGAGCTGTTAGGCAATCTTTTATATTACGGAGTAAGCGCTATTACTTTAGGGAATACAGGAAGCGATCGAGAAGGGTTGAGGGCATGTGTTTCGCATGTACAACCTGAACAATTCGGGGACCTGGAAAAACGATTGATACAATTTCATCATGATTTTCCCGTTAAAGGAAGCGAATA
>JAUZOB010000189.1 GCA_030706665.1 Bacteroidota bacterium | reverse complement strand
TTTGGCGGCATAGGAGTTCAGTTTACATTGCAGAATGATACTGTAATGGTTGTGGATGTTATCTCCGGCGGTCCGTCTCAAAAAGTTGGAATTCTTCCGGGTGACCGGATTGTTCGGGTAGATGATACCGTAATTTACGGAAAGAAGGTAACCAATCAACAGGTTATGCAACACCTTCGGGGACCAAAAGGAACAAAAGTAAAAGTCGGGATTGTTCGTAAGGGAATCAGGGCCTTGCTGAACTTTAATATTGTACGCGATGAGATTCCTATTTACAGTGTCGATGTTGCTTATAAAATTGATAATAAAACAGGTTTTGTGAAAGTAAGTCGTTTTTCGGACAAGACCTATGATGAGTTTATGGTAGCTCTGAAAAAATTGAAATCTCAAGGGGTTCAGGATTTGATTATTGACTTGAGAGGAAATCCGGGCGGAGCACTAAATGCTGTAATTCAAATGGCCAATGAATTCCTTGGCAAGAATGATCTGATCTTATTTACTAAAGGAAATGCCCGTCCGAGAAGTTCTGTTCGTGCTGATGGACGTGGAATTTGGAAAAGCGGAAAGATTGCTGTTCTAATTGATGAATTCTCTGCGTCGGCCAGTGAGATCTTTGCAGGTGCAATACAGGATAATGACAGGGGAACTATTATTGGGCGCCGTTCGTTTGGGAAGGGGCTTGTTCAGGAACAGATTCCTCTTACTGATGGATCTGCTTTACGACTTACTGTAGCCAGATATTATACGCCCAGTGGCAGGTCTATTCAAAAGCCTTATAATAAAGGGAAAGCCGATGAATATTATAAAGACATCGAAAAGAGATATAAGCATGGAGAGTTTACACAGAAAGATAGTATTAAGTTCTCTTCTTCATTGAAGTTTAAAACCAAATCAGGAAGGACTGTATATGGAGGAGGGGGAATTATGCCCGATATTTTTGTCGGCGCTGATACTACCGGTTATTCTCCGTTTTATAATAAAGTGCTTCAAAATGGACTGATCTATGAGTTTGCCTTTAGCTATGCGGATCGAAATCGTGATAAATTAAGGAATTTGCATTATCCGGCATCTTTTGATCAATACCTCGAAAAACAGAAATTATTTGGACAATTCCTTACTTATTGTAAAAAGAAAGGAGTATCTCCTCGTTCCGGGGATTTGAAGAAGTCGGGATCTTTGATACAAACGCAATTGAAAGCTTTAACTACACGGAATGTTATTGGGGATGACGGATTTTATCCGTTGATTCAGCGTGAGGATAAGACCTTAGTCAGGGCAATAAGTGTTCTTGAAAAGAAATAAATGTTTAATTGTGATTATATGAAGTAAGGGCCGGAATCTTTTTGATTCCGGCCCTTACTTATTAATAAGTAATTTTAAATGAATACTTGTAAATGGTCGAATTTTAAATGTTTATATAATCCTAATGAACAATGCTCCGGTGTGATTTGCAAGCCAATTATAACAACATCTGTCTTGTTTTCCTTCGGTCGATTTTCCCGGTAGGAGTCTCAATGAAATGAGGTAGGTATGCGATTGATTTTGGAATCTCATATTTCTTCAACAGAGGCCTTATCTTATTTAAGAGTGTGTTTTCTTTGTCTGCTTCACGAGGGATGTCTTCTAATATTAATATCCCCTTTTCTCCGTATTTTAAATCTGGTAATGAACTGTATATAAATCTACAGGGAATTATTGATTCAAGTTTAGCTTCAATTTGCTCGGGAAATAATTTTATTCCTCCGGAATTGATGACATTGTCCTGTCTGCCGAGTATTTTAAATCGTTGATCGCTTTTTATCTCTGCAAGATCAGTCGTTACAAGATTATGAGCTCCAACATGCGGAGCATTAAGTATCAGACATCCTCTTTCGTTTAATGAGACCTGAACTCCATTCATTGGTGTGAAGTATTCTGTGTGATCAGTCCCGCTAATTTTGCTGAGTGCTATGTGTGATACTGTTTCGGTCATTCCATAAGTAGCATAAATGCCATTGGAAAATGCTTCAAGTTGTTTGGATACTTTTTGGGGAATGGATGCTCCTCCGATGATGACTTTTGAAATTGATTCCAATTTATTTCTTTCAGCTTCATTTTGCAACATGTTATGGATTTGAAGCGGGACAAATGCAGCAAACTCAATTCTATCGGTCATTCCTTCCAGAGGGTTGCCCGAAGGTTCTCTTACAATCAGATTACATCCGGAAATGAGTGCCCTGACAATCATCATTCTACCTGCTATGTATCGGGCAGGGAGACATAATAGCGCATTCCATTCTGGTTGAATTCCCAAAAAAGAACAAGTCATACGGGCACTGTTCATCATGTATTCTTTCCGGATGTGAATTGTTTTAGGCGTTCCGGTTGATCCGGAAGTGTGAATTTCCAGGGTTTCTTCATTGTTAAACCAGTTATTTATAAAAGACCATATATCATTTTCATATTCAGGAGTATTATAGTCTGATAGCTTTTGTTTTGAACGCTCCGGAAGTTGTTCACTGTTTAGAATTTCTCCGTTAAGCTTCAGGGAAAGTGATTGGTAGTCCTTCATTATAAAGATTATTTAGCTTCCAATTCTGTGCCGGGTTTATAAAGAGTTTCTCTCCCCTGATCTCAAGTGGAGAATCAAAGTTGTTTGTAAATAGCTGTCCTGTCCCTAATCCTTGGTGAAGTGGATTGTTTAATGTTGCAGTCCATTGTGCTATTGCGTTGAGTCCAATATTAGATTCAAGAGCAGAGGTGATCCACCATCCAATGTTCATTTGTTTAGCCAGTTCAATCCATTCATTGCAGCCGGAAATCCCTCCATGAAGACTCGGTTTGAGAATGATATATTGAGGATTAATGGTTTTCAATAATTGTTTTTTATCACAGAAACGGTTGATGCCGATTAGTTCTTCGTCAAGAGCAATAGGTAGTGGGGTGTGTTCAGCCAGATGTGCCATCAACTCCCATTGCCCTGCTTTTATCGGTTGCTCAATTGAATGAAGATCGAGTTCCGATAATCTCTTTAATCTTTCAAGGGCTTGATCAGCAGGGAATGCACCATTGGCATCGACCCTGAGTTGTATGTCAGATGCCGGATAGCGTTGACGAATTGCTTTAAGGATACTGAACTCGGTTTCGAAATCGATGGCCCCAATTTTCATTTTAATACAGTGAAAGCCTGCTTTTAGCTTTTTTTCAATTTGTTTCTGCATGAAAGATGCATCTCCCATCCAAATTAGTCCGTTGATGGGAAGACCTGCTTCGCCCGTTGTAAATGGAGAAGGATAAATAATTCTTTCTCCTCCGTTTCTTAAATCTGCTTTGGCTGTCTCTAAACCCATTCGGATGGACGGGAAATCGATGAGTCCGGAATTAAATTCAGGATTGTGTCTTTCTGCTGAGGTGTGAGAATTAAACAGAATATCTTTTAGCTCTTCACCTTTGTTTATTCTTTCACAGACTGATAATAATTGAAATTCATAATCCGGGCGGTCATCGCAACTTAATGATGGGAGCGGAGCACATTCTCCAATTCCGGTTAATTCGGGATTGTTTGAATCTTCCAAAATAATGAACCAGCTATCGCGAGTGAGATAAGTTCCTCTCGATGTGCCTGCCGGTTGTTTGAAATTTAGTCTGTAACGTATTGCTTTTGCTTTAAACATGATCAGGAAAGTAAAAATCCAATTCCAAAAAGTAATGTATATAAAAGCGTACTAAGCGAAAGTTTCTTTAAATATGGATCAAGCATGCGGGGTTCTTCAGTTTTGCATATCTGCACAAGCTGAATGATAAAGAACGGGAATGAGAGTATGAATAGAAGCTGCACAGGTGATTGGTAATTCAGAATTAAGTAGATTAATCCGCATATCATTCCTGATAAAATCAGTGCTGTATGGTAAAGTTTTGCCTTTCTATTCCCTAATCTTACCGGAATTGTATGTTTTCCTGAATTTCTGTCATTTTCAATATCCCTCATGTTATTCAGATTCAGTACGCCGATGCTAAAGAGCCCGATTGAAGAGGCCATAAGCCAAATATCTGCATTTACTGTTTGTGCGTGCAGAAAATAAGTTCCGGAGACACCTGTAAGTCCGAAAAACAAAAAGACAAAGAAGTCGCCGAGTCCCATATATCCATAAGGTTTATCACCTACAGTGTACTTTAATGCGGCAATAATTGCTGCAAGTCCCAGGATTAGGAAAAGCGTGACCTTGATCTGATTCATCCCGTGGATGCCTGTCAGGACGAGAAACAGGCCCGATATGGAGGCGAGAGCTGCCATGATCATGATTCCTGCCTGCATGGCTTTAGGTGTGATTTCTCCGGCTTGTACGGTTCTTTTAGGGCCAATTCGGTGTTCATTGTCTGTGCCTTTTTCTGAATCTCCATAATCGTTGGCGAAATTGGAAAGGATTTGGAGGAAGAGAGTTGTTAACACAGCAAGGATTGCAACGGTTCGGTTGAAGGTCTGGTTATAAGCTGCCAGGAAGCATCCCATAAATATACAGGAAAGAGAAAGCGGCAGGGTACGTAACCTCGCCGCTTTTATCCATGAATGGATATTGTTCATAGTAATTGATTTAAGGAAATTTTGGGAATTGATCAAAGTCGGGATCCCTCTTTTCAAGAAAGGCTTTCTTACCTTCCTGTGCCTCTTCTGTGAGGTAATAGAGAAGAGTTGCATTTCCTGCAAACTCTTGAATGCCGGCCTGTCCGTCAAGCTCTGCATTAAGCCCCATCTTGATCATGCGTAATGCCATCGGGCTGTGTTGCATCATTGTTTTGGCCCAGTCAACAACTTCGTCTTCCAATTGGTCGAAAGGAACGACTTTGTTTACTAATCCCATTTCAAGAGCTTCCTGTGCAGAATATTTACGACATAGAAACCAGATTTCCCGTGCTTTCTTTTGTCCGACAATTCTTGCCAGGTATGATGAGCCGAAGCCTGCATCAAAACTTCCTACTCGTGGTCCGGTCTGTCCGAATATGGCGTTGTCTGAAGCAATTGTCAAATCGCATACTACGTGAAGAACATGTCCTCCGCCGATAGCGAACCCGTTAACCATCGCAACCACGGGTTTTGGCATTGATCGGATCTGCTTTTGTACATCAAGAACATTGAGGCGGGGTATTCCGTCTTTTCCAATGTAACCGCCCAACCCTTTAACATTTTGATCACCTCCTGCACAAAATGCTTTGTCTCCTGCTCCTGTTAAAACAATGACCCTGATCTCGGGTGCCTCACGACAGATTTTAAGTGCGTCGCTGATTTCAGAAGTAGTGGTAGGAGTAAATGCATTCCGGTATCTTGGCCGGTTAATGGTAATTTTTGCAATTCCCTCCCAGAATTCAAAGAGTATTTCTTCGAATTCTTTGATTTGTTTCCATTCTCTTTTTGTACTCATATCTGGGTTTTAATTTTTATATCTCAATTCTTAAGTAATCTTTGGTGCCTGTTTTTAGAAAACTAAAGTAGTTGTTCAGGATAGGCGCATTTAGTTTGCCAGTAGTAAATATCTCAAGCAAAGCAGGTCCTTTTTCTTTAAATAATCTATTAAGAGCGAATTCTGTTTCCTGATGATTTTTTGCTGAAAGATAATGAACTCCGAATCCTTCTGCAAGTTGACGTGCTGATTGGGAATGACCCGTTTCGATGTACTCTTCCAATGCAGGCGAAGTTGAAGGGCCTTCGATGATCCGAAAGATTCCTCCACCACCGTTATTGATTAATACGATCTTAAACTCAGATGTTAGATAACGGTTCCAAAGTGCGTTAGAATCATAGAAAAAAGATAAATCTCCGGTAATTAAAAGGGTGGGGGATTTTGAAGCATATGCACTTCCTGCGGCAGTCGAGACACTTCCGTCAATCCCACTGGTTCCTCTGTTGGCAAAATAGATTATATGGTCGGGCATTGATACCAACTGAGCATAACGAACCGGAGTGCTGTTGCTTGTGTGTACTACATAGCCTGCGGGGATCTTTTCAGTAATCAGATTGAATACGGTAAGATCAGAGAACGGACAGTTTCTTAGATATTCTTTACTCCTGAAACGGGTAAGTTCATCTCTTTTTTGCCAGAGTTCGGCATAAGCAGATAAAGGATGATCCAATTTTGCCAGATCTTTCAAGATGTCGACAGGCGAAGTGTCTATGAGTGTAGTGAGACATTGAAAAGTGTCGACATGTGCGCCTGAGATTGAGAAGAACCAATGCTCTTTGGGCGGGTTCTTTCTTAAAAATGCTTTGACCCGTTTGGATACAATTTGTCCCCCGAATGTGATTAATATATCCGGACTAAATGTTTTTGTTTCTTCTTCAGTTAAAGTGAAAAGAATATTATCGATTGAAGTATGAATCCCTTCGCTTCGGATGTTAGAAGTGGTCTCGGTTAAAATACTGACAGAAGGATCTTGTGCCAGTTGCTCAAATAAACTATTTAAGCTTGGATCAGGA
>JAUZOB010000188.1 GCA_030706665.1 Bacteroidota bacterium | reverse complement strand
TGTGCTGATGAACCAATCTTATTTCGGTTCCACATCTTCCCGCATAATTCTTTATAACGCAATAAATAAATCAACTCCCCTTTACCTTGGCGCATAATGATAGGCTCATCACCTGTACAGTCAACAAAAGTCGAGGGTTCGAATCCGCCATAACCTCCGTCAATCACTGCATCGACCAGCTCATCGAATTTCTCATGAATCAACTCCGGATCGGTAGAATATTCCAGTATTTCATCTTCATCGTGCACCGAAGTCGACATGATCGGATTTCCAAGTTCTTTGGCAATCATTCGAATGATCGGATTATCAGGGACCCTGATCCCCACCGTTTTCTTTTTATTCTTAAACAGCTTCGGCACATTGCTATTGGCCTCAAGAATAAAGGTAAACGGTCCCGGCAGGTTCTTCTTCATCAATTTAAAGATCGAGTTGCTAATTGGGCGGGAATAATTAGACAACGAACTGAGATCGGAGCAGATAAATGAAAAATGAGCTTTTTCAAGATTAATGCCTTTTATTCTGGCAACACGCTCCACTGCTTTACTTTGAGTTATATCGCATCCAATCCCATAAATCGTATCAGTAGGATAAACAATAACGCCACCCTGCTTTAAAACCCCGACTATGTTTCGGATATCCTTATCATTAGGATTCTCCGGGTATATCTTTATCAGCATGATTCTGAGTTCTTTTTTAATTTGATTCAATAAAATTAAAGTTTTTAAACAAAATCATTATCAAGAATCAATAAACTTTATTTTTGCAGGATCAATTTTCCAAAATCATGAAGGTTACCCTTACAGAAACAGAAGACGGTTCTCACACATTATATGTTCCGGAAATGGATGAACATTATCATTCCACTCATGGCGCCATCCAGGAATCAGAACACATCTTTATCCAAAACGGATTTTTAACAACAACAGCACAACCCTTACAAATATTGGAAGTTGGGTTTGGTACCGGCCTCAATGCATGGCTTACCTGCAATGAGGCAACGAAAGCTCAGCGTGCAGTATCTTATTTTACGACCGAATTCTACCCTCTCAGTCCTGACACCTGGGAAAAGCTCAACTATTGCAACATGCATCCGGATTATGATCCTTCCCTTTTTCATGCAATCCACAAAGCTTCATGGGAAGAAAAAGTCGGTATAAATAACTTCTTTTCGATCGAAAAGCACAAAACAGATATGACCAGTTTCCGTTTTGAAAAAGAAATAACTTTTGACCTTGTTTACTATGATGCCTTTGCACCCGGAAAGCAACCGGAGATGTGGAATCGGAGTATATTTGAGCAAATTGTGAACCAAATGAACCCCGGTGCTATATTCGTAACCTATTGTGCAAAAGGGAGCATCCGAAGATTACTCACCGAACTGGGATTAAAAATGGAGAGAAGGCCCGGTCCTCCCGGAAAGAAAGAAATATTGTGGGGACAAAAAATAATTAAATGATCCATTCATCGGCAAAAAACTATATATTCGCACACTAAAAGTTATACAACAAAAGAATGTCAGAGAATACCTTAAAAACAAAAGCTGACAAGTTCAGCTACGCATTAGGACTGTCGATCGCTGCAGATCTTAAAAAATCAGGAATACAGGAACTTGAATACGGACTTTTAGCTGAAGGCCTTAAAGATATGTTTGAAGAGAATGACTTTAAACTGCGCCCGGAAGAAGCCAGTCAAATCATTCAGGAGTTTTTCATGGAAATGAAAAAGAAGGAAAACGATGTGAATCTGAAAGCCGGTCAGGACTTCCTTGCAAAAAATGCCCTTGACACAGATGTAGTGTCCCTTCCAAGCGGGATGCAATACAAAGTATTAACTGCAGGTACAGGTGTAACGCCGGTAGCAACCGATACTGTGAAATGTCATTACCACGGAACCTTAATTGACGGTACCGTATTCGACAGCTCGATCAGACGCGGTCAGCCTGCCGAATTCCCTGTAAACGGAGTTATTCGGGGGTGGGTTGAAGCACTTCAATTAATGGCAATCGGTTCTAAATGGAGACTTTTCATTCCGCCTCATCTTGCATATGGAGAACAGGGCGCAGGTGCATCTATCGGCCCAAATGCCACTTTAATTTTTGACGTAGAGTTATTAGACATTGTAAAATAATATTACCTAAAGTTACGAACGTATGAAGTCTATTATTAATTCAGTTGCTTTAATAGCAATACTGGCCCTTACCTATTCTTGTGGCCAGAAACTTGACATTCCTTCAAAAAAACAAAAACTGGCAACCAAAGCCGATTCTGTCAGCTACGCAATGGGTGTTGACATCGGAACTAATGTTTACTACAGCCTTGAAAACTTCCCTGGCAAAGAAAAAATCAACAAAGATCTTTTGATCATTGCTTTCGCAAAAGCAATCAAAAACCAGCAACCTCAGATCAAAGCTGAGCAGACCATGAATCTGATCAGAAGCTATATGATCTCTGAGCGTGAAAACGAAGGCAAAGCAAATCTTGCTACCAGCCAGAAATTTTTGGAAGAAAACAAGAAAAAATCAGGTGTTGTCACTACTGCAAGCGGACTTCAGTACGAAATATTGAGAGCAGGCAATGGCCCGAAACCAACAGCAGCCGATCAGGTTAAAGTTCTTTACAGAGGTACTTTCATCGATGGAAAAGAATTCGACAAAGCTCTTGATCCTAAATCAGCTCCAGTATTTGGTGTTAACCAGGTTGTAAAAGGATGGACCGAAGCTCTTCAATTAATGCCGGTAGGTTCTAAATGGAGAATTGTGATCCCTGCTGATCTTGCTTACGGTCCTGCAGGTTCTGGTCCTATCAAACCAAATTCAACTCTTATCTTCGAAGTTGAGCTCCTTGACATCGTTAAAGGTGCTGCTCCTAAGACAAAATAATTCTGTTATACAGAACTATATATTCTGAACCTCCGGGAATACCGGAGGTTTTTTTATCCCCTGTCAAATTTGATCTCTATGAGTTTACAATTCAAAGGACGCTTAGAAACCATCCTGCCTCTTCAGACAGGAAACAGCAAAAATGGAAATACCTGGAAAAAACAGGAATTTGTAGTCGAAACAGAAGAACAGTTTCCAAAGAAAGTATGCCTGTCACTGTTTAACGACAAAATCAGCCAACTGGAAGGATTAACACCCAACGATCAGGTTGAAGTATATTTCAGTGTCGAATCGCGCGAATTCAACGGCAAATGGTATCACAACATCAATGCCTGGAAAATCGAGAAGGCTCAGGCTCAAAACGGCAATTCTCCAATCCCTGAATATCGGATGGATGACATTCCGCCTGAACTTCCTGAGAACAATGATCTGCCATTCTAATGACAGATCTCCGGTGGTTATCTGCCAATCAGGATTAACACTGTCCTAATTGACACATTACTCTCTTCACATTTCAAAAAAGCTCTTGTTTAAATTCATATTGAATTCAAACAAGAGCTTTTCTTTTCATAAAAGATCCGACAAAGAATAAATTGCGTTTTTCTAATTCCACATATGAAATCTATTATTGGGATTCGATGCAGAATTCCAATCAATAAATTATTACCTGCACCATTTATTCTTTCGAATCAACCAACCGAATCAGCTCCTCCACTTTCTTTTGAAGTTGATCCAATTGCAATTCCAACTCATTCACTTTCTGTTCCAACTGTTCAACCTGAGCATGTTCTGTCTCTTCATGCTTTTGAATTCGTTCTCTTAATCTGAAAATATCATCTTGAAACTGCAACATATCGCTTAATTTTAAAACTTAATAATAAACAATCCATTTTCTTAATTCCAATACTCCCATTCTGATTATCAGAAGAGTATCATCAACGCAAAGATAAACCTTAAATTAATTTCAAGCCCCCTGCATTTTACAATCCCGAAGATTTTTCTTATATTATATATCCATTCCGGTGAAGCCTCCCAATATAGATACTGATTCCAAACAATACAAAACCAATCTTCAACTACCCTTGCATTACCCTTGCACTACCCTTCCTTTATCCATTTGGTAGTCCAACGGTAAGACAACCCCAGATTAACGCCAGTGTTGATTCGAATGTGTTAATATCCACTAAAAGTCAATTTCAAAAGCATCCTTTCCGTGAACAAAAAACACGATTAAATGTCTTATTAACGACTAAACAACAGGAAGCATATGGGATACCTGAATATCATATTGTGGGTTGGGGTCTTCCTTTGGGGTTCTCCTCAAATTACCAAACAAAAGAAAGAGATGACAATACAATACAACAAGCTGACACCTGCCGAAGAAGCAGTCATTGTAAAGAAAGGCACCGAGCGACCTTTTACCGGCAAATATGAAAACTTTCACGAAAAAGGCACTTATGTATGCAAACGTTGTGGTGCCCCGCTTTACAGATCGGAAGATAAATTCGATGCCCATTGCGGCTGGCCGAGTTTTGACGATGAGATCCCCGGTGCCGTTAAACGTACGCTTGATGCCGACGGAATGCGGACAGAAATCACCTGTGCCCGCTGCGGAGCCCATTTGGGACATGTGTTTTTAAACGAAGGTTTCACCCCTAAAAACACACGACATTGTGTGAATTCAATCTCACTCGATTTTATTCCGGCCAACAAAATTAAGCACTAATTTCACCCTGTGCTTAATTTTTGATTCCAAATATTTGATAGGTGTTTTTGTATATTTTGACATTACTTTATCGTATAAATTTTGTTTAGAATTTAGAACAAAATTACTCTTTTCAACGTTTAATTTTATTTTAAATGAAAGCACTGGCAATGAGAGATAACACAATCAATCCACACAACCAGACCAATTTAAATTTATCGTTATTTTCTTAATTTTTTAAATCATTTTTTAGCATATTTTAGCAGACTAAAATTCCGATTTTTATTATTTTTGTCAAAAATAAATGAGCATGGATCCTGTAGAGATTATTGAAAAATACTATTACGATTCTCCCTCGCTTAAACACATTCTTTTCAAACACAGTGAGGCCGTTACTGAAATGGCACTAGCCATTGCCTCAAACCATCCCGAACTGAAAGCAGACACCAAATTCATCAGCGAAGCTGCAATGATTCATGATATCGGAATTATTAAGACGATGGCTCCAAAAATTCATTGTTTTGGAGAACATCCTTATATTTGTCATGGTTATCTGGGACGTGAGCTTATAGAAAAGGAAGGGTTTCCGTTACATGCGTTGGTGTGCGAACGACATACCGGCACCGGATTAAGCAAACTCGACATTAAAGAGCAAGACTTGCCTCTTCCGTTAAGAGACATGAACCCCATTACCATCGAAGAACGGATTATCTGTTTTGCAGATACTTTCTTTTCCAAGACCCGTGAACTTACAAAACCGAAGTCTCTGGAACAGATCCGAAATTCTCTATCTGCTCACGGAGAGAACCAGATAGATCAATTTAATTATTGGTGCGAACTTTTTTTATAAACTATGAAAGCAGAACTCCTTTTTCATCAACCTCCTCACAACTATAACTGTGCACAATCTGTTGTAAAAGCATGGCAGGAAAGATTTAATATTCCGGAGCAGGTTATTGAAGAATTCCGGGCAAATGGAGGAGGCAGAGCCGAAGATGGTATTTGCGGAGCGCTCTATGGAGCATTCTATTTATTGAAGAATGATCCGGAGAAAAGAAAAGAGATCGAGAAACAGTTTAATGAAAGAATCGGATCTGTCTATTGCCGACAAATTAAAAAAGAGAACAAACATTCATGTCAGAAATGCGTACATATTGCCGATACACTTCTTGAATCAATGCTGCAGTCAGCAGATGACACCAAGATATAGGTATTTTTATTTTTAGAAATAAACGATATCGGCATATGGACTTTTTGGAATTAGCACAAAAGAGATTTTCGGTCAGGACTTATGAAGACAGGAAGATCGAAAAAGAGAAACTACTCTATATTCTGGAAGCAGGGAGACTTGCCCCTTCTGCAGTAAATTACCAGCCGTGGGAGTTTATCGTGCTCACGAAACCCGAGAGTCTGGAAAAGATTCATCAGACCTATCCACGTGAATGGTTCAAATTGGCACCGGCAGTCATATTGGTTTGTGGCGACCACAATCAGGGATGGCGTCGTCCTTCCGACAACAAAGATCATACGGATATTGATATTGCAATTGCAGTTGACCACATGGTCATGGCGACCACCGAACTTGAGTTGGGAACCTGCTGGGTCTGCAATTTCAATGCTTCTCTTTGTAAAGAATTATTCGAATTACCGCATCATCTGGAGCCGATCGTGCTGTTGCCCATTGGTTATCCCAAAGTTGCCAGCATTCCGGAGAAAAAAAGAAAACACCTGCAGGATATTGTTCATTGGGAGAAATTATAATCTCCTTTCAAATCAAGCTTATCCAGCAATTGGATGATAAAGACAAAAAAGCTATTTTCCGGATTATTAGTACTATGGTTACCCAAAATAAGTTCAAGGATTTCTTACAGAAAAACATTGCTGCGCTATACGCAAAAAGCCTGGTAAACCCAGG
>JAUZOB010000187.1 GCA_030706665.1 Bacteroidota bacterium | reverse complement strand
CTTACTCATCATAAAGGAAAGTGCGATGTTCTAAAAGGGGAGTATGCACAATTGAAACCCTTAAAAACAGCACTTATCGAAAGAGAGCTGATTGCTTCTATCGACACTATGCCCTGATAATAGTGGAAACGGTATTTATTATTCTCTGCTTTTTATAGGTAGAATGTTCTCTTTCATTTGTTTCTTATCTTCTTATAATCAGGCAAATCACATTTTGCTGCGTGATTTGATATTCCCCTAATCTGACTTAGCGTATTTTGTAATGTTACCCCTTTCCCTCTTTTTTACGCTAATGGAATCCGGTATGTTAATCAATGATTTGTATTTATGAATATTACATGCATGTTAGTACGTAAAAAAGGCAACATGCAAGGGTGAATAAACGTACATTTTACGACATGTTTGTTTCGTGAATAATTCCTCCATACTTTAGATTCATAAATCAAACCTATGGGACAGTTAGTTAATCCATCAATTTCTGTTGATATCGTCATTTTTGGATTCGACGGATTACATCTGAAAGTATTACTTGTCAGAAGAGATTCAAGTAAAGTTGAGAACTCTCTAAAAAGTGCGCAATGCGATCACAAGCTTCCGGGAAGCCTCATTTTTGAAAACGAAGATCTCACTACCTCTGCACACCGGATATTGAAAGAACTGACCGGATTGTCGGATATTTACCTGCGCCAGCTTCAGGTATTTTCTGATCCGAATAGAATCAAAAGATCCGAAGATTTGGATTGGATCACAAAAAATTATGGAGTTGAAGCTCATCGTATTGTAACTGTTGCATATTACTCTCTGATCAAAATAGACAATAGTGTAATAAAAAGGAGTGTTGAAGGAGAAACCAGTTGGTCTGATGTACAGACTATTCGGCAACTTGCGTTTGATCACAAACAGATTCTTTTAACAGCACTGGAAACTCTGACCCGTCAACTTCAGACAGAACCTGTTGCATTTGAACTTTTACCCAAGAAATTTACCATTCGGCAACTGCAAAATCTATACGAGGCAGTGCTCGGAACAGAGCTTGATAACCGGAACTTTCGAAAAAAGGTATTGAAATTCTCTTACTTGATTCCACTCGAAGAGAAAGAAAAAGACGTTGCGCATAAGCCTGCACGCTTTTATCGATTTGATAAAACCCGCTATTTAAAAGAAGTAAAACGAAAATATAATCTCAGCTTTATTCATTCTTAGCATGAAAACTTTAGGAATAGATATTGGCAGCTCGTCTGTAAAAGCTGCTATTCTGGATATAGAGACAGGGAAATGTTGTGCTTCTGCACAATCCCCGGCAAAAGAGATGCCGATCACTGCTTTGACCCAAGGGTGGGCAGAACAAGATCCTGAAATGTGGTGGACTCATGTAAAAGAGGCAGTCGGGAAAGTAATGACGAATGTTGAGGCCGATTCTGTAAAAGCGATCGGAATTACTTATCAAATGCATGGATTGGTCTGTGTTGATAAAAACAAAGCCCCACTGCGTTCTTCAATCATTTGGTGTGATAGTCGTGCTGTTCCATATGGAGAAAAAGCATTAGAGACAATTGGCCGAACTCAATGCCTTCAAAGTTTGCTTAATTCTCCCGGGAACTTCACTGCTTCTAAGTTAGCCTGGGTAAAAGATAATGAGCCGGATATTTTCGATAAAATCGATCATATCATGCTTCCTGGTGATTATATCGCAATGAAGTTAACCGGAGAGGTTACCACTACTGTCACCGGATTGTCTGAAGGGATCATGTGGAATTTCGCAAAGAATAAACCGGCAGATTTTCTTCTGGACTATTATGGATTCACTAAATCGCTTCTCGCTCCTTTAGTTCCTCATTTCGGGACTCAAGGACAACTAAAAGAGAATATTGCAGCAGAATTGGGATTGAGAGCAGGAACCCCTGTAACTTATCGGGCCGGAGATCAACCTAATAATGCGTTTTCTCTTAATGTACTCAATCCGGGAGAAGTTGCTGCAACTGCCGGGACCTCCGGAGTTGTTTACGGAGTTACAGACGAAATCAGATACGATCCGGAGTCGCGAGTAAACACGTTTGTTCATGTAAATCATACCAATGAAAATCCACGTTTGGGAGTTCTGCTCTGTATCAATGGAACGGGCATTCTGAATTCATGGATACGACAGAATGTGGCAGCCGATCTTTCATATGAGGAGATGAATCAACTGGCTACTCAAATTAACCCGGGGTCAGAAAATTTAAGCATACTTCCTTTCGGAAACGGAGCGGAACGTATGCTTGGAAATCGAGATACCGGTTGCGTTATTGCCGGATTAAACTTCAATATTCATAATAGAGGTCATCTGTTAAGGGCAACCCAGGAGGGAATTGCATTTGCATTTTGGCACGGGATGAAAGTAATGGAGACAACCGGAATCAATTTGAAAGTCATACGTGCAGGAAAAGCAAATATGTTCCTCAGTCCGATTTTCCGTGAAACATTGGCTTCAATAACAGGTGCTGTGATTGAATTATATGATACCGACGGTGCATTGGGGGCTGCCAGAGGGGCTGCACTCGGACAAAAGCTTTATGCTTCTGAAAAGGAAGCTTTTGCCGGGCTTAATGTTCTTGAGTCGATAGTACCTCAGGCTTCGGACTCATTAAATGAAGCATATAATAATTGGGAAAATGTTCTTACTAACAATTTAAAATAGTCAACAATGGATAAATCTAATTCAAACAAATGTTTCTTCCCAGGAATCGAAAAGATTCGTTATGAAGGGAAAGATTCTAAGAATCCGCTTGCATTTAAATGGTATAATGAAGATCAGGTTGTTGCCGGGAAATCGATGAAAGAATATTTCAGATTTTCGATGGCATATTGGCATACACTCTGTGGTACCGGAGGTGATCCTTTTGGTCCCGGAACAAAACAATTTCCATGGGATGCTTCTGCAGATCTTGATCAACGGAATAAAGACCGGATGGATGCAGCATTTGAATTTATGATCAAAATGGGAATTCCTTTCTGGTGTTTTCATGATACGGATGTTGCCGGTGATGGTCCTGTTTTTGAAATTGAAGAACGACTGTCAAAGTTGGTTGACTATGCAAAAGTGAAACAACAGGAAACAGGGATCAAACTATTATGGGGTACTGCAAATGTATTCTCAAATCCCCGTTACATGAACGGAGCATCGACAAACCCGGATTTCAGTGTATTGGCTAATGCTGCAACTCAGGTTAAAAATGCAATTGATGCAACAATTGCCTTAGGAGGTGAAAACTATGTATTCTGGGGAGGTCGCGAAGGGTATATGTCATTATTGAACACTAATACGAAACGCGAAAAAGAACATCTTGCACGCTTCCTGACAATGGCACGCGACTATGCCCGCTCAAAAGGATTCAAAGGAACATTCCTAATTGAGCCGAAACCGATGGAGCCCACCAAACATCAGTATGATTTCGACTCTGAAACGGTTATCGGATTCCTTCGTCACTATGGACTTGATAAAGATTTTAAACTGAATATCGAAGTAAACCATGCCACACTTGCAGGTCATACTTTTGAACATGAACTTCAGATGGCAGCTGATGCAGGTTTATTGGGCAGTATTGACGCGAACCGTGGAGATGCTCAGAATGGATGGGATACAGATCAATTCCCCATCAATATTTACGAAACGGTTGAAGCAATGCTTGTTATTCTGCAGGCAGGTGGATTTACTACCGGTGGGGTGAATTTTGATGCCAAAACTCGTCGTAACTCTACTGACCTTGACGATATCTTTATTGCACATATTTCTGCAATGGATGTATTTGCCCGTGCTTTGATCATTGCTGATAAAATACTGAATGATTCAGATTATCTGAAATTGCGTAAAGAACGTTATGCTTCTTTTGATGCAGGTGTAGGTGCAGAATTTGAAAAGGGGACTCTTAAACTTGAAGACCTTCGTCAATATGCGCTAGCCAATGGCGAACCTGCTTTAATTAGTGGTAAACAGGAGCTTTATGAGCAACTGATCAATCTCTACATCTAAATATTGTTTCAAAAAGGGTTTCTCAAAGAAGAATATGATGATTCCAAACCATATTTTCCTGAGAATCCCTTTTTACTCTGTCAATAATCACCCACTACGATAAATTTATTCAACCAATAAAAATCAAACCAATGGCATTCATCGATACATCAGCAAAATCAACTGCATCGGTACATCAAAAGGGGAATCCGGTTTACATTATGATGCTCACACTTGTCGCTACTTTAGGAGGACTCCTTTTCGGTTATGATACTGCGGTTGTGAACGGAGCGGAAAAATCGCTGGTCGAGTTCTACATTTCTAAAATAATTGATCCGGCAAACTATTCTTATGCAGTAGCCGTCATCAGTCAATACAAGATAATGGTGGCCATCGTATTTTACATTGTGACTCTTGTGATTTCCGGTCAGATCATCCGTTTGCTCAATATAAAGAAAGGCGGAATTATCAGTGGAATCCTCCTTGTTCTGCTTACGGTGTTTATGACCAATTATCTAAAAACAACACTTCCTGCAGTAGGTGACACGGCTGCATTAAAAGATATTGCCGATTCTGTAAAAGGACTTGTTATAGCCAGTGCGCTTATTGGTTGTATTATTGGAGGTGCTTTGGCAGGATTCGTATCTAAATCATTGGGACGTAAGTTAGGGCTTATTATCTCTGCATTGGCTTTTACAATTTCAGCCATTGGAGCCTGGAGACCTGAAGCTTTGAATATATTTGGAACACTTGATGTTTATTCTTTCGTGATTTATCGTATTATCGGAGGAATAGGTGTTGGATTGGCTTCAATGCTTTCTCCAATGTATATTGCAGAGATTGCGCCTGCCAGGATCCGGGGGAAACTGGTTTCATGGAACCAGTTTGCGATTATCTTCGGTATGTTGGTTATTTACTTTGTTAATTTATTGATCGCAAAGAATGGAGATGAGGCATGGTTGATCAGTGAAGGATGGCGTTATATGTTTCTTTCGGGGGTAATTCCTGCCGGTATTTTCCTTGTGCTTTTAATGTTTGTGCCTGAGACCCCTCGTTTTCTGGTCATGAAAGGTAAAAATGAAAAAGCATTGAATATTTTAAAAAAGATTTCAGGAGAAGAAACTGCCGAGGCTATTCTTGAAGAAATCAAAGGTTCATTACACGAGAAAAGCGCTCCATGGTTATCTTATGGATTCTTTGTAATTTTTGTTGGCATTATACTTTCTGTATTCCAACAATTCGTAGGAATTAATGTCGTATTATACTATGCCGGGAATATCTTCCGTAACATGGGGGCCAGCACTGATTCTTCATTGCTCCAGACCATTATTGTCGGAATCATTAACCTTATATTTACTGTCATTGCAATCTTTTCGGTTGACCGGTTTGGCCGCAAACCACTTATGATTATCGGAGCACTGGCAATGGCTGTAAGTATGATGGCTCTTGGATTTTCGTTCTATTTCAACAATGTTGGTTTGATCGCATTATTCTTCATGCTTACCTATACTGCCGGATTTGCAATGAGTTGGGGACCCGTAACCTGGGTCTTATTGTCTGAAATTTTCCCGAACAGCATCCGTGGGGCGATGTCGATCGCTGTGGCTGCCCAGTGGATTGCCAACCTTGTTATTTCCTGGACATTCCCAATCATGAATGACAATGTTTGGCTGACAAATCAATTCCATCATGGATTTTCTTACTGGATTTACGGAGCGATGGGATTATTAGCTGCTTTGTTTGTTTGGAAGCTTGTTCCGGAAACTAAAGGAAAGACTTTGGAACAAATTGAGAAACTTTGGAGTAAATAATTTTGACTGGGAACAGATAGCATTATGCAGAATGGTTGCTTAAAAAGTCGATTGATTATTTTTTTGAGCCTAAATGAATAACTATAAACTCTGTTTGAATTAGCTTCAAGAAAGCGATTTCAACCGAGAGCTTTTTAAGGCTTAACTTCTTATTTGCGAATCCAATATTTGAATCATCGGCTTTTTAAACAGCCTTCTTTAAATTTGAAGGCTCGATAAAATTAAACAACTGGAAAGCGATGAAAAAATATTGGATTTCATTTTTTCTGCTATGGCTTTTTATAAATGGGATTTATGCGCAGAAAACGGTCTACCCGTTCCAAAATCCGAAGTTGAGTTTTGAGCAACGAGTCAATGATCTTGTTTCACGATTGACCCTTGAAGAAAAGATTTCCCTAATGCATAATGAATCCCCGGCCATTAGTCGATTGGGGATTCCTGCATATAACTGGTGGAACGAATGTCTGCATGGTGTTGCCCGTGACGGAGTCGCTACAGTCTTTCCTCAGGCAATCGGGATGGCAGCTACCTGGAATACGAATTTGGTTCTTTCTGAGGCAGATGTTATTTCAACAGAAGCACGGGCGAAACATCAGGAGCATTTACGTAAAAACGAACGAAATATTTATCAGGGGTTGACCATGTGGACTCCTAATATCAATATATTCCGGGATCCCAGATGGGGTCGGGGACAGGAGACTTATGGCGAAGATCCGTTTCTT
>JAUZOB010000186.1 GCA_030706665.1 Bacteroidota bacterium | reverse complement strand
TTTGCTCCCGGTAAAAAATATGGATTCTTCCCTTCAGCAGCAGTCGGATGGTTAATCTCAAGTGAGAAATTTTATGGAGAAGGGCTTCAAAATATCATTAACAAATTAAAGATAAAATCTTCATATGGACTTGTAGGGAATGATCAGATCTCTGCAAATCGTCGATTCGGATATCTTACTATATTATCAACCGGACTGGCAGGATATTCGTGGGGAGCCGATGGAAAATATTCATGGGGAGGTATTGGTGTTTCTGAATATGGAGATATCAATATGACCTGGGAAGAAGCAAAGAAAGCCAACTTCGGAGTCGAATTGAGTTTCCTGAATATGATCGATCTGAATGTTGATTACTACCGGGAATATCGTTCAGATATCTATATGAGAAAAAATTCCGTTCCCGCCTCAACCGGTGTTACCAATTTGCCCTATGGCAATCTGGGAGAAATGTCAAATCATGGGATCGATGTAAGTTTAATCGTAAATAAAAAATTAGCTAAAGACCTGTTCCTTTCTATAAACGGCTCTTTCACTTATGCTAAAAACAAGATCGAAGAGATGGATGAACCGGAATCAAAATATGCTTATCAAAACCGCACAGGGAAAAGATACGGACAAATCTTCGGTTTATTGGCAGAGCGGCTTTACACCTCAGACGATTTCAATAGTGATGGAACTTTAAAACAAGGTTTGTCAATACCTTCTTTTATGAACAAAGTATATCCCGGAGACATCAAATACACTGACTATAATAAAGATGGCACTATTGATGATTATGACAAGGTAGCCATCGGATACGCACAAAATCCGGAAATTGTTTATGGATTAGGAGCCAGCCTTCAATTTAAGAATCTGGATCTTGGATTTCTTTTCCAGGGAATTACTCATTCATCAATCATTCTTGGAGACGAAACGTTTTTCTTCCCTGCTCAGAGTAGTGGGACACAAGGGAATATTCTTTCGAACATCGATAGCCGCTGGACCACTGAGAATCCACGTCAAAATGTCTTCTGGCCAAGACTATCCACCAACGAAATTAATGTAAACAACAATCAACCATCAACATGGTGGCTTCGTGACGCAAGCTTTTGCCGTCTGAAAAATTTGGAGATCGGTTATAAGTTCAACGTTATGAAAGAAAAGATCAGTTTATTCCGCATTTACTTAAGAGGCACTAACCTATTTACCTGGAGTAAGGATTTCAAAAATCTGTGGGATCCCGAAATTGCATCTTCCAATGGGATGAAATACCCAAATAACAAAGTAATGACTCTTGGTCTTGAAATTAATTTCTAAAAGGAAAAATGAAGAAAGCGATGAAAAAAATATATTATATATTCCCAATTCTGATCTTATTTGCATTCTCCTCATGCGAAAACTATTTGGATCAGACCCCACAAGGACTACTTAGTCAGGAAGTAGTATTTGATAATCCCAAGACAATAAAAAAATGGATTTCCAATTGCTACTCATATATTCCGGTCAACCATCTCACCATTGGTTATTGCTGGTATGGTGACAATCCGATAGGTCAAAGCGGATGGAATGCAATGTCAGACGAGCTGGATTATGCCGGCAACTTTGGAGGAGCCGGCGGATACTGGTGTAGTGCAATCCAACAAGGAAACTGGAATGCCAGTACCCCAACCAGTGCTCAATGTAATTATTGGACTTACTTTTACAGAGCAATCCGTCAGATACATGTATTCTTGAATTCAGTCCATGCTACCGGTGAATTTAAAGAAGCAGACGTAGAAAAAGCAAAATTGGAAGTTCGCTTCTTAAGAGCTTATTACTATGCTTATCTGATTCAGGTATACGGACCGGTTCCACTTATTCTTGATGAAGTCTCTTTCTCAGAAAAAGGAGATTTTCAAAGGACACCTTACGATCAGATTGTAGACTGGCTCGACAAAGAACTTAAAGACATTGCAGACAAGCTTCCTTTGACAGTCGATGATAAAAACTGGTATTATGGCCAACCGACCAAAGGTGCCGCTTTAGCAGTCAGAGCAAGGATGTTGCTTTATGCCGCCCGTCCTCTGTTTAATGGAAACTCAGACTTTGCCAGTCTAAAAAATCCTGATGGAACCGCTCTTTTCAATCCGACCTATGATAAAAATAAATGGAAAAAAGCAGCAGATGCAACAAAAGATCTTTTTGACCTGGGAGTATATGACTTAAATAAAAATTACAATGACAATGGGACTATTGATCCATACATGTCGTTGATAAACACGTTCTTCAACAGCAAAAACAAAGAGATCATTTTCGCTCGCACAGACAACTTAATGAATGACAACTGGGATAGTTTCTGCACTCCACCAACATCCGATCCGGCCGACTGGAATGCATTAGGTTTTCTTGCCATTACCCAGGAAGCAGTGGATGCATTTTACACCAAAAATGGATTGGATATCAAAGAAGACCCGGCATACTCTGAATCCGGATTTTCTACTACAGACCACATCGCAGCCAATACAAAATGGGAAGATGTTTCCGGAAGCCCTGGCTTACTTGCTCCGGCAGGCACTTTCAATATGTATATCAACCGTGAACCCCGCTTTTATGTAGATGTGATGTTTAACGGACAAGTTTGTCCCCAGTCAAAACAAATCGTTGATTTCGCATCCTGGGGAGGTGAATGGTACCATAATCAAACAGGATACACTCCACGAAAAATGGTAGACCCGACTTATAATAGTATTAACAAAGCAACATATTACCGTCCGGTAGTCCTATACCGTTTGGCAGAGTTCTATCTTAGTTATGCGGAAGCACTTAACGAATTTGATCCAGGGAATTCAGACATTCTCAAATACGTTAATCTGGTAAGAGAGCGAGCCGGCATTCCCGGTCTTCCGAGTTCATTGTTATCTGACCCGATAAAGATGCGTGAAGCTATTCTCAGAGAACGTCAGGTCGAATTATTCTGCGAAAGCCAACGTTATTTTGACATCACCCAATGGAAGAAGGGAGTAGAGATTCTTAACAAAGACTTTCACAGCATGAACATCAGCACCGTAGTTGATGCTCCTGCGACTCCCGAGTTTTATCAAAGAATTGCCTATGAGACGAGGGTATACAAGAAACATTTCAGTCTGTTCCCCATTCCGTTTGATGAAATAAACAAGAATAAGAAACTGGTACAAAACCCGGTGTGGTAAAAAACACAATATATCCATTTCTAACTATATCATTAAACAGTAAAACAAGCCGGCATTAATTGCCACATAATTAATGCCGGCTTTTACTTTTTATACACCACACAAAGATTTATCATCAGAACCAAACATCATCTCCCATGAAATACATAACATTCCTTCTCCTCTTTCTATTTTCTTTTCAGGTAGTAAAAGCTCAACTTCCGGTAAAATGGGAAGAGTTATCATCCCCTGAATTCAAACAAGCTGTTGAGAAGTCACAGAAAACCTGCATCATTCCACTGGGAATTATAGAAAAACATGGGCCAAGCTTACCTTTAGGAACAGATCTTATCGTTGCCAGGGATGTAGCCATAAAAGCAGCTCAAAAAGAATATGTAGTCATATTCCCCGAATTCTTTGTCGGACAAATCAACGAAGCGCGACATCAACCGGGAACTGTTGCATATAGTCCGGAGTTAGTCTGGCAACTACTTAAAGAAACTTGCAATGAAATCGAAAGGAATGGATTTGAAAAGATTATTCTCATCAATGGACATGGAGGGAATAACAGCATGCTTTCTTATTTTTCCATGGCATTACTGCATGAGAAACACAATTTCGCTCTATACATTACAAATGCATGGGACCTTTATGCCGATACCCTTCAAAAGAAAGAGGTTGAAACTATCATGAAGAAGATTCCTTCGGAATCAATCGGGCATGCCGGTGCAGACGAGGCTGCAGAAATCAAAGTTATTCGCCCCGATCTTTTCAAGCCTGAGAAAGCTCATTCGGAATCAGGGAAGAATCTGGCCCGCTTAAGCCACCTGAATATGACAACTTCCGGTATTGATTGGTATGCCTGTTTCCCAAACCATTATGCCGGAGACGCCTCTGCCGCAACCGAAGAATTGGGGAAAGCGATGCTAAATGCAACTGTTAACGGACTAATCAAAACATTCCAACAGGTAAAAGCAGACAAAGAGGTATTAAACCTTCAGAACCGATTTTACAAAGATGCAGAGGATCCCTTAAACACCGAAAAAACGGCTGAAGGAAAATAAGCCATTAACACCTGAAACATTTCTCTTTTGTGATAAGCTAATTATCTCTATTATCATTTAGAAGAAGATAAATTATCCACCAGTGATTATTCCTGAAATGTGCATGATATAATCATCTTGCCATTGCTGGAAAGGGAAGTTATTGTCTGAATTTGAACTTTATACCAAACAACGATTCATTTTACAAAAACAGCCAACACAATGAAAATCAAAATACTCTTTCTATTTATAAGTATTTTCTTCCTTTGCAACTGTTGTGAAAGTGACGCACAACCTTCAAAAACGCAAAAAAACAGTTACACCCTTAATCTGGTTAAGGGAGAAGGGACATTAACGGTTCGGGACACCGTCCGAATCGCTATAAATACTTCTATTTCTTCCGACAAAGTCGTTTTAGTCTCAATTGACGGGAATTATCTGCCACAAAAGAATTCATTTACGATTCGATTAGTCGATGACAAAAACAATAGTGTACGTCTCTATGGCGGATGGTATTTAAAAAACAGAATGTCATATTTTGTGACATCCGGTACCACCAGGAAGTACTTTGTAGAAGTAATTCCGGATCAAAAGATCACAAACTACATCGTTAATGTAAAAATCGACGACCGTCTTCCTGAATTCTCGACCCTGGATTCGAAAGGGAATCCATCCGATCTGTATACTTATATGATCTCAAACTCCCCGGAAGAGCTAAAACCGGAGAAGAACTGCATGGGAGAAAATGGATGTTATCTTGTAAGAAGCAAGCTACAGGGGAATGCCAATATTTATTGGGAACATTGCAACGACATGGGTCATCCGATTAAGTTCGGAGTCCTAATGTGGAATAAAGACTCGAAACCATTGCAAATCAAAATGAATTCTTCAAGCGCAATAAGCTGGACCGAGGCCAATGGAATGGAAGGAGCTATGTGCGGAGTATGGAAAGACTGGTTTGCAAACAAACTAAACAACAACGAGCTAAACAATGCCAACACAATAGAATTACCAGCCTATTCACCTGAGAATCCTGCAGCATCTGCAAAATGGATTTTCATGAGTACTGTCCCGTCAAACGATCCGGTAAAAAGCACCTTCAACGGATTATTGAATGTCAGCATACTTAACTCTGACGCAACTCTTTATAAAGAGGAAAATCTTTTTTGCGATGTATATGCATTAACACCCGGACAAGAAACACAAGTTCTGAATAACGTTGCTCAAAATGATATTGCACAGACTCCCGATGCGTTAAGAGGATCAGGGAAAGGGGCAATGCTCTATACCACGCTTCCCCAAAAAGAAATAACGTCAAACAGTCCATACCGATTTGTAATAACCGGATATGATCCTCCCTTATTTCAAAAAGGAGAAAACATCGAAACATACTACTACGACAAAGCGGGCAAAGAATACAAACTACCGGGTTGCTATGGATATTCCGTAGTTTACAAATTCAAATGTGCAGGATTTAAAAGTAAAAAGACAATAAAAGCTGCATTCAGAATGAATCCGAACTCCAATGCCGACATCTGGGCCGGAGCTTATCTGATTGCAAGAAGAGAAAGAGACAATCAAATAACCTCAAAATTGGTGCTCGTCACCAAAAATGATTGGGTTGTTTTTGATGATAATGTTCCTCAAACCGGAGAACCTATTTATGATATTATAGTAAGCGGAATGAGCAGCTTACCGGTAGAAATAATGTTTTCAGAAAATTAGAGACCACAAACAATAAATTAACTAACTAAACAAACAATCTGAAAGGTTGTCCGTGTAGATTTGAGCATCTACAGCGGGCAACCTTTTTAATTAAACAGCAATTTGACAAGAAAGAGTGCCAGTAACTCTAAGATCCATAATTTCATTATAGCAGAATGACAATAGTCATTTTAACATTTAAATAACTTACTTCATGTAGAAGAAAAGTATGTTCATGTAAACAGGTTGGCCGTTCGTGGAAATTCCAAAATTGATAACATATAAAACAACAGACAATTAGCTTCTTTATTTTAATATTGCAGTATATATGAGAAACAAACAATTCTCGCTCATATGTTTACAGTATAACACTTTACAAGGTTTTTAAAGCTCGTTCAAGAGTAAAGTTCTATAAACATTGAAATAGTAATTGTTGATCTAGTAATCAGATAAATGTTATCGAAAAGAAATAATAAGGCTATGAGAAAATTTTTACTAATCGCAACCCTAGGTGCACTTATGGCAAGTTGTGCACAGGAAGAAATTCCACATGAAATCACGAATAACACACCGTTAGCTGTTTCATCTGCTTCTTTATCAGATGTTGTTACCAAAGCAGCAATTTTTGGAACAC
>JAUZOB010000185.1 GCA_030706665.1 Bacteroidota bacterium | reverse complement strand
GGTGTTACAGATTCAGGTGTAATATTTCCAGAAGTTTCAAACTTAGCCTCAAGCCAGTCTGCATGATCATACATTATTCCATCGCCTCCTTCAGTAACCAACAATGCTAATTTCTGAACACCTTTCAGATTAACGCTAAAAGGTTTGGCAGGCATTCCCTTTCGCATGATGCCACTGGTCCATATTACTTTTTTATCTGCAATCAGCTGGAATTCCATATCTCTTACAAAATCATTGCGATCATCAGCGCCAACGAATCCCGAAAACATTTTGGCTTTTCCTTCAAGGTTCACCAAAAAGCGACTGACAGAATGAGTACCAATCCCTCTTTTATATTTAACACCATCAACCTGAAGTTGCCCTCCAAGAATGTTTTTATTAATCTGAGGTGTTCCCCAGTCTTGCTTCATATTTTTTACGTCCAGATTATCCAACCACACCGTTTTAGAAAATGCCCCCAAAGGCATTATCAATATCAAAAGAATGCTTAATAACCTCATAACTAAAATATTTTGCTTCATCAAATGACAATTATCTAAGATTAAACTATTGGACTAGCTCAATAGCAATGAATCCCTATTTATCGGGACTCGTTCTTACAACTAAGCTCTTTAATCAATTTATTTGGATAAAGAACCTGATGTAATTGTTCTACCACAATATTGTTGGGCAATATGAATAAAGCTTTGAGACGAATGTCTTTCGAAGAGGCTCCTATTCTGACTTCATAATTTCCTTTCTCAGCTACCCACGAACTGATTCCACTCCAGAAAGACGCAAGGGAACGGGCATCAAGCGTAAAGGTTATCCGTTCACTTTCTCCGGGTTTCAATTCTTTAGTTTTTGCAAATGCTTTTAATTCTTGCTCTGGCTTTTCGATTTCATTATTTGGAGCCTTCAAATAGAGTTGAGCAACTTCTTTCCCTTTTAATTTTCCGACATTCTTCACCGTTACAGAAACATGAATACTATCCGGGAAGACCTTATTGCTAAGGGTAATATCTGAATATTGAAAAGTTGTATAGGAGAGGCCATAGCCAAATTCATATGCCGTAGGTACTTTGAAAGTATCGTAATAGCGATAACCGACATAAATGCCCTCATCATAGAATATATCCTGTGGATTAAAGAGCGGAACTCCATGAAATGATTTTGCAGAAGGAACATCAGGATATTTCAATGGGAAGGAGGACGCAAGTTTTCCAGAAGGACTTGTTTCTCCTTTAAGAATACTAACTAATGCATTACCGCCTTCCTGTCCTGTTTGCCATGACAATAGAATAGCATCAGGATAATCTCTCCAACTTGCCGTTTCAATTACGCCTCCGATATTGAGTATTACTACTACCTTTTTATGCGCAGTATGAAACGCTTCCGATACGGTGCGGATGAGATTCTTTTCCATATCTGAAAGTGAGAAATCACTTTCTTTACGGTCTCTTCCTTCTCCGGCATTCCGTCCGATAGTAATAATTGCAATATCAGAATTTTTGACCTGCAGTTCTATCGCTTCTTTCGACAAAGCCATTTCAGGCATAAAATCGATGACCTTTTCTTTTGCAAGCGATATCTCTGACATAAAATCAGCCACTTGCAATTGCCCCTTCTCTGTTAAACTAGCTGTTGCAGAATCGATGTATTGCAAATAACGGTTTTCTAAAGATTTAGACAACCTGTAACCTGCTTTGACCAATCCTTCTTTTAAAGACACAGCATGTTCATAGTTAACTTCACCGCTCCCTGTTCCGCCGGTAATAAAATGATAAGAATTTTTACCGAAGAGAGCTACCTCCTTTACTTTATTAAAAGGAAGTGCACTATTGGAATTCTTGAGTAAGACCATTCCTTCAATGGCTGCCTTATATGAAACAATTGAATGTGCTTTCAGATCTGGTTTATTAGAATACTCATACCCTTTGAATTGTTGGGTTTTCAGGATATAAGAGAGGATTCGGGATAAATTTCGATCAATAACTTTTTCATCTAAGGTTTTATTCTTAAGAGCTTTTAATAACTCTTCCCGTTGAGTACAGCCCGGCATCAGTAAATCATTTCCGGCATTCATCTGAGCTACCGCATCTGCTCCGCCACCCCAATCTGACATCACAATTCCTTCGAATCCCCACTCATTACGCAAAACAGTTGTAAGCAGATCTTTATTTTCAGAGGTATAAAATCCATTCAGCCGATTGTAAGAAGACATAACAGTCCATGGCTTCGCCTCTTTGATCACAATTTCAAAGCCACGAAGATATATCTCCCTCAACGCCCGTTGACTAATGACCGAATTGCCAAAGGTTCGGATACTTTCCTCATTGTTGGCAGCAAAGTGTTTGACAGATGCGCCAACTCCGTTTGATTGCAATCCCCGGACTATCGCAGCCCCCATTTTCCCTGCTATTAAAGGATCCTCTGAATAATATTCAAAATTCCGTCCGCAAAGAGGATTTCGATGAATATTGATTGCGGGAGCCAAAAGCACACTACAGCCATATTCCAGGACTTCATTTCCCATTGCCTTTCCAACTTTTTCGACTAATGGGGTATTCCATGTCGAGGCTAAAGCTGTAGCAGTAGGGAAAGCCGTACAATAATACGATTGGGGATAATTTTCACGATGAGAATTTATTCGGAGACCAGCAGGTCCGTCAGCCAATATCGTCGATTTTATGCCTAACCGAGGTATCGCCCAGGTACATCCTGCAATCCCTGCAATAGAAACCGGTTTATCCCCGGTTGGGGTTTTCAATTCAATCGGATAGCCCACGCCGGTCAACAAGTTGACCTTTTCTTCAAGTGTCATTGATGCAATGATATCTTCTATCTTATCTTTCCCAAGTAGTTTTTGTTGAGTACTATTTTGGGCAGATAGTTGATTTATTGCAATCAACAACACAACAAGGATTTTAACCTCTTTCATTTCTATCTCAGATTTTTAGATGACACTAAAGATTCATCCCAAACCGAAATTCCACTACTTGTTCCTACATATACTTTGTTTTTATATACAGTAATTGTCTGTACCCGATTATCTGGTAAACTTCCATTTTCAACAGTATAAGTTGTCCATTTTACACCGTTGAATACAGACAATCCTTTGTTGGTTCCTATCCAAACATTGCCTTTTGTATCGGTAGCCAATGAAAGAATCAGATTACTAACCAATCCGCTATTCTCTTTTTTATAGACCGTCCACTTGGAACCGGATACTTTAGCAACCCCGTTGCAAGTTCCAATCCAAACATTGCCTTTTAAATCAGAGCATAAAGAATAAATGTCATTGTCAGGCAATTGACTATTCTGCTTATTAAACAAAGTCCATTGAGAATTCTCCAATACAGATACGCCATGATAAGTACCAAACCATGTACGACCTTTGGCATCAGCTGTAATAGAGAGGATTGAATTATCACCAAGATTCACTTTATCGGCTTTGTATACAACCCACTTATCTTCTTTAGCAGCTGCATCTCCACCGGTTTTATTATCAGAATTAACCTCTCCTTTGGGTTCCAGATTAACAGCTCCTCCGCCGTAGTCTCCAACCCAGATATGTCCTTTCCGATCCGCACTGACTACATTTATAGAGTTATATGGAGAAGCTTCCTTTACTTTATTCCAGTTTTTATCGTCGTCGCACTTACAAAGTCCACCTCCCCAAAGTCCGACCCATTTGATATCTTTATTATCAATAAATAAAGTTTCCACATAGCCGTTCTCTAGTCCTTTAATCTGCCATTGACCATTTTCGTACTTATAAATGCCATACCATGTGCCTACCCACATATTTCCTTGTTTATCAAAGCAGATTGAACGTATGTCATTCTTTGGCGATTGATTATCTTCGAGTCGTAAAGTTGTCCAATGTCCTGCAGAAAATGCCCACATGGAGCAGAACAGAAACAATAATGATAGGATCTTTTTCATCTTTGTGGTTTATAGTTATATGTTCAGAATGGTTATTGTTAATACTATCGTTGAGCTTTTAGCCAACTCGTATAATCAGTATAGAGTTTCCCGGAATTCTGATGTCCTACCGGAGCGACAGAACCTGGTTTATCCATAATACCTAAATACTGATAAACCAGTATATTTTCGACAAATGGTGAAATATCTTCCATTTGTTGAATAATTCGGTCGAAACTGGCAGGGATTAATGCACTTTTATAAACTTCACCTTCAAATTCAAATATTTCCATATCAGCCCAAAGTCTTGCCCTACCAGCTTTTGCATGAGCCTTATAAAGAGCTTCATAGTACTTGCCTGCAGTTCCTGCTTTTGTTTTTTTAACGCCAATCTCATCTTGGTAGGCCATAATGTCTATATCCAGTCTCTCTAGTTGTGCAACATATTTGTCATCCAACCGAATAGATTTAGTTCCATAAGGAGCGATCAGATTCACAGCATGAGGAGTGAGACTTCTGGCTATTTTCGTACAGTTATTCACATAGTTTATTGTCACCTCATCAATCGTGTTTCTCAATCCTGATTCATTCGGATAATACCATCCATAAAAACTCTTGTGATGAGAATACTTCTCGGCTACCTCTTCCATTCCCTTTTCGCGCAATTTGGCAACTTCGGCATTAGCCATCATTTTCTTTCCATCGCGCCAGTCTGCCCAAAAGTCATTGCTCACAAAAAACTTAATGCCACATTCATCGGCAGCAGAAAGCACTGCTTCCAATGGATCCGCACATACATAATCGTATCGGGGTTGAAGTTTCGAAGGATAAAATGTTTTCCCGTCATTCGCAACTGACATTAAAACAAGATATTCCATCCCTGCTTCACTCATTTCTTTAATTTTCAATTTCCATTGTTCCTCCGTCAAATGAGGCAAACCAGGATTCCAATATTTACCTTCAGCAGCAGAACCATGCATAAATTCGAACCATGATCCCATAATCGGTTTAATCTTAGGATTCTTCTTATATTCAGAAGAAGCAGCAGCAAAAGTATCGTTTAGGAGAAGGAGTGATGCAGACGTTACTCCACATGTCTTCAAAAAATTTCGTCTTTTCATAGTTTAATAAATGGTTGTTATTATTTTGTAATTAGTTCGTTATTATTTCACTAGATTCTGGTTAATACTTTTTACACTCTGAGGAAACACAATATGATTTGCTTCTTCCCGATTCATCGCTCCATATGCAAAAAGATACTGAGCGACATAATAGATAATCATTATCATTAAACCGATACCAGGAAATGCACCGATATATCTTTCCCATGCAATCATAGAATCGGATAAGACAAACAGTCCAGCCGCAATTACGAACAGAAGTTTATAACTTCCATCATAGAGCATGGCCGATGCAAACATGATAGAAATGACAAATGCATAAATTATTGTAGCATAATCACCTCCGGCAAATTTGCCATATGTAATGCAGAACATATAAACCTGAGCCATTACAATGAATATTATCGTGGAGATTATTCCTTTCAGGGAATAATGTGCATGACTTAAAAATGTTATGATATAACAGATATGCGCCAATGCAAATAGGATCATCTGTAGATCAGCATTACTTTGTGCACCAGACACATCTCCTCCACAGGAAAATAGAAGCGCCATGATTATTCCAACAGCCCCTCGTCCTTTCAGACACAATAAAACAATTGCTGCAAATAAAACAGGGATACCAACGAGATAGGACATATTCGTCAAGAAGGGAATATTGTTTCTAAAGAAAAACAACAACGTGGTTCCCAGATAAACTAAACTCCATCCTAAATTTTTATAGGCCATCGACTTCATACAGACATTGGGATAAAGCGATTAAAAGAGGCTTCCACAACAGACAACCCCAATTAAGAACACAACCTTAAGCCACAATTTATTTTTGGACCATTTTAATTATAAGCGATATAAATATACAGTTTTCTCTTTAACAAATAAAATGTTTTTAAAATTTTTTAATTTCATCGAGTAAATTAAACACAAGAATCCTCACAAAGAACAATAACTCAATCGTCATATTATTTCTGGAACAAATCCACAAACTAAATATTCTACTTACTCCTTCTTTTCCCCGGCCACCCAAATAACACAAAAAGACAATTCTATTTGAGCTGCAGCATCACCCCAAACAAGCACACGAACACACACAACAGCAACCATTGTCATTTTCCCAACAAAGAGGAGGTGTACCTATAAAATAGGAGGCTTCAGATACAACCAGTATCTGAAGCCTCCCTAATAACCTTTTATCTATTTAAGATCAAAAACAAATCATCTCACCCACTTCTTCTTCAATTATAAGTGAACCTGCTATTTATTTCTCCTCCATTTAAATCGCTCCCAACAACTTCCTTCTCACAAGCAAACAAGCGCCAACAACTCCTGCCCGCAGACCCAACTTTGAGATTTTCAAATTTGTATCACTACTCACCAAACTCAGAGAATATTTATTTATTGCACTTTTAATTGGCAATCTGACATAGTCACCCGTCAATGGGATAGCACCTCCCAATACAACCAACTCCGGATTAAAGATATTCATCAGCATTGCAATAGCCCGTCCCATCTTTTCACCCACCT
>JAUZOB010000184.1 GCA_030706665.1 Bacteroidota bacterium | reverse complement strand
CCTTGCAGCAGGCGCACCCGACACTCGGAATAAACTGATTACAGAAGGGAAATGGACAACCAGAGGTATTTGTTTTGACACCAACTCTGATGTAATCAAACCCGAATCATATGGAGTCTTAAAAGAAATTGCAACGGTACTGAATGAAAATTCAACCGTGAACGTAAAGATCATCGGACATACCGATAGTGACGGAGATGATACCTTCAACCTTGAATTATCAAAGAAAAGGGCCATCGCTGTAAAAAACGCTTTAAGCAATAATTTCAACATCGATGCCTCACGCATGGAGACTGACGGGAAAGGGAAAAAAGAACCGGTTGCTTCCAATGATACACCTGAAGGAAAAGCTAACAACCGCAGAGTCGAATTCATCAAACTATAGACAATGCGGTTAAAGTTTCTACATATGAGACAGGAATCAAAACCAGATTGAGAATACATAAGACACAACAAACAATGTTAAACGGTCTAAAACCCTACCATTATGAATATGATTAATCGTATAAAGGGCATTCTATTAACACCTAAAGACGAATGGATTGTAATAGAAGAAGAGCTTACAGAAATAGTCCCGTTTCTTACGAGGTACCTTTTACCCCTATCACTCATCCCTGCCATTGCATCCTTTATCGGATATGGACTTATCGGAGTTAATATCCCCTTCATTGGACATGTAGGATCAATGTCGCTCGGAATTAAATACATAATCACATCCCTGGTTACAACCTTTTTGGGAGTATTAGTCTCTGCATATATCATTGATGCGTTAGCTCCAACTTTCGGAGGGACCAGAAATCTTACCAATGCAGTCCAATTGGTAGGTTACTCCTATACTCCCACTCTCATTGCAGGCATTCTTTTCATATGGCCCGCTCTTTCTGTAATCTCGCTTTTCGCAGGAATATACGGTTTATATGTTCTCTATCTGGGAATCGTACCACTTATGAAGTCAAACGAAGAGAAGACAACCACATACTTCATCGTCAGTCTGCTCATCATTGTCCTTGCATTCTATTTCATATCAGCAGCTTTATTTAGTATCCTCACCTTCGGATCATGAGATAAAGCTAACAGGAATCCATCATCCATGAATTCCTGTATTAATTATAAAGCCCACCCGGAGATAATCTTTCTGTCTCCGGGTTTTTTAAATAACTTCTGCAACAATGAAATTGCTTCCTCCTACAAATACCATATCCTGTTCAAGTGCATTCTGTTTGGCAGTTCTGAATGCCTCTGCAACTGTAGGATAGCATGCCCCTTCCAATCCTGCCTCCTGTGCCAGCTTTTGCAATTCCTGTTCATCAAGAGCTCTGGGAATTGAAGCTTTCGTAAAATAGTATTCTGCATCTTTAGGCAGGAGTTGCAATACATGCCGAACATCCTTATCATTAACCATTCCGATTACAAAATGAAGTTTATTATAAGGAGTCATAGCGATCTGCTCTACGACCAGGCGGATTCCGTCTTCATTGTGTCCTGTATCACAGACGACCAAGGGATACTGGCCAAGAATCTGCCACCTTCCCATTAATCCGGTATTCCTTACGACATATTTAAACCCATCAGCAATTTGATCTTTCCGGATTAACCAACCTCTTTCTGTCAAAACATCCAGTACCGTAAGAACAGTTGCCACATTTTTACGCTGATAAAAACCCAGGAGCCCAACCTCAAATTTGGACGGGGTAAATTGCACTTTTGAATGCACCGTCATTAACTGAGTGCCCTGTGCGGTCTGAGTACTAAACAAAATAGAATTAATCTGATCAGCGAAATAGATCGGGACAGAAAGCTCCCGGGCCCGTTCAATAAAGACAGGTGCAGATTCCGGATGAGTCTCCCCGATTACAACCGGGATCCCTTCTTTGATAATACCGGCTTTCTCTGCAGCAATCTTAGGAATCGTATCGCCTAAAAGAGCCATATGATCAAAACTGATATTCGTAATGACCGAAACATCCGGGGCAATAATATTCGTCGAATCAAGCCGTCCGCCCAACCCTGTTTCAATAATGGCCACATCTACCTTTTCACGGGCAAAATAATCAAAAGCCATTGCTACCGTAAACTCAAAAAAAGAAGGTTTTAGTTCCGGATCGGTATTCCGCTTATAAAAATCATCCACAAACCTCACGACTTCATCTTCCGGGATCATAACCCCGTCAATCTTTATCCTCTCTCTGAAATCGCGCAAATGAGGCGATGTATACAAACCGGTTTTATACCCGGCTTCCTGCAAAACAGAGGCCAGAAGATGCGAAACAGATCCCTTCCCATTCGTACCGGCAACATGGATAGACTTAAATTTCTTATGAGGAGAGCCATAGAGCTCATCCAGCGCAAGAGTATTATCCAGACTATTTTTATATGCAGCCGCACCAATACGATGAAACATGGGCAGTTGGCTGTATAAAAAATCTAATGTTTCAGAATAACTTTTCATAACAGCAAAAAACTAATCTGCAAAGGTCTCATAAAATGCCTGAAATTGTTCTCTCTACATCCAATTTTTAATTAACTTTATTGAAGAACAACTAAACTTCTATGTTATGGCCAAAAAGAATCCTAAGATTTTCGTTCTGGACACCAACGTTATCCTGCACGACCATAAGTGCATTTACAATTTCCAGGATAATGATGTTGTGATTCCGATTACCGTACTTGAAGAGATCGACAAATTCAAGAGGGGTAATGACCAAATTAACATCCAGGCCCGTGAATTCACCCGTAAACTTGACGCCATTGCAGGAGATAACCTCTTTAACGGAGGAATTACCCTGGGGAAAGGGATGGGAAAACTAAAAGTGGTTACAGGCAAAGAGCCCTCAGAAGAATTAGCCAATTCTTTCAAAGAAGATATTCCTGACCACCGGATTCTTGCTATTGCCGATTATCTGAGAAGAACTGTTGAAGATCAGCTAACCATTCTTGTCACCAAAGACATAAACCTCAGGATGAAAGCCAAATCTCTCGGCATAATGGCTCAGGACTATCTGAATGACAAAGTGCAGGACACTAAGATTCTGGAGAATCAAATTGATGAATTTACCGCTGATGACAATTTGATCTCTAAAATTTATGGAACCGGATCTGTTCTATGGGAAGAGACGAACATGAAGCACCCCCCCGAAGCGAACGAATACTTTGTTCTGAAAGGAACGAATAACAGCATTTTAGCCTGTTATGATGCCCCCAACAAAACAATTCGCCGGGTAGAAAAGAAAAATGCATGCGGCATTAAACCCAGGAATGCAGAACAGACCTTTTCTTTTGACGCCTTGCTAAATCCGGACGTAAAACTGGTTTCCTTATCAGGCAAGGCTGGAACCGGAAAGACATTACTTGCATTGGCTGCAGCGTTGGAACAACACAAACGCTATGACCAGATTCTTCTGGCCCGTCCGATCGTAGCCTTAAGCAATCGTGACTTAGGATTCCTACCGGGAAGCGCTGAAGATAAGATCGGTCCTTATATGCAGCCGCTTTATGACAACCTTACAGTCATTAAACATGCTTTCAACATTAAAAATCCGGAATACCAGCTCATCGAAGACCTTTTAAAGGAAGAAAAGCTGATCATTACCGCACTGGCCTACATTCGCGGGCGCAGTCTTTCCAACTCCTATTTCATCATCGATGAAGCACAAAATTTAACCCCCCACGAGGTTAAAACTATTATTACCCGTGCAGGCGAAGGAACAAAGATGGTTTTCACCGGCGACATTCAGCAAATTGATTCACCTTATCTGGATGCCCGTTCAAACGGACTGGCGTATATGACAGAAAAAATGAAGAATCAGGAAATATTCGCTCATGTGAATCTGCTCAAAGGGGAACGCAGCTATCTTGCAGAACTTGCCAGCAACCTTTTGTAATATCATTTACACTGCAACAACATAACACTCACAAGATTCGTTTTTTCTTTCTATGTTTGCAGGTCAGAATTCTGACCTGCAAATTTTTTATAACCATGTATCAAAATAAGAAAGTCGCCTTTTTCACATTAGGATGTAAACTCAACTATTCTGAAACCTCAACGCTTGCAAGAAAATTTGAGCAACAGGGGTTTACAAGAGTTGACTTCAAAGAAGAAGCCGACGTGTATGTTGTAAATTCATGTTCCGTCACTGAACAAAGCGATAAAAAAAGTCGAAATATCATTCGGCAGGCCATCAGACGAAATCCGAAAGCTTTAGTTGCAGTAGTCGGTTGTTATGCCCAACTGCGACCGGATGCCATTGCCTCAATCAACGGGGTCGACCTAATTCTGGGAACCCATGAAAAATACAGTATCACCGAACGTTTGGGCGATTTAACCAAAAAACCGGAGACAGAGATTTTCACTTCCAAACCCAGGGAACAGAAACAATTTCATCAGGCATATTCATATGGCGACCGGACACGTTCTTTTCTGAAAGTGCAGGACGGATGCAATTACTTCTGCACCTATTGTACTATTCCAATGGCCCGTGGTGTCAGTCGAAACGACACCATTGCCAATACTGTAGCCGAAGCAGAAAAGATTGCATCAAACGGGATCAAAGAGATTATTCTTACAGGCATTAACATTGGTGATTTTGGCCGCTCCACAGGCGAACGCTTTATCGATTTGATCAAAGAACTGGACAAAGTGGAAGGAATCGAACGGTTCCGGATCTCATCCATCGAACCGAACTTACTAGAAGATGAGATCATTGAATTTGTGAGTCAATCCAGGCGATTTGCACCTCACTTCCACATTCCTTTACAATCCGGATCAGATGATGTACTTCATCTCATGAAGAGACGTTACACCCGTGATATCTTTGCTCATCGGGTTGAGACTATCAAAAAACTAATGCCACATGCTTTCATCGGAGTTGATCTGATTGCCGGGACAAACGGAGAAACAGAAGAATTCTTCCTGGATTCCTATAATTTCATTCGCGATCTGGATGTCACCCAGCTACACGCATTTCCCTATTCTGAAAGGCCCAATACACAAGCCTTGAATATTCAGGGACCAGTATCGGTCGACGAGCGTCGTAACCGGTGCCAGCAATTAATCGAGCTTTCGGGCAGGAAGCTGCATCATTTCTATGAACAACATTTGGGCACCAAACACAACGTACTCTTCGAATCGCAACGATCCAAAGGAAAGATGTTCGGATTTACCGACAATTATATTCGCGTAGAATTGCCCTATAATGCGAAGTTGATCAATCAGATTCACACTGTCGAACTGATTGGCATCAATGCGAACGGACATGTAGACATTAGACTAATCGAAGGGGAGGGTCTTTAATTTCTGTCCGAATTCTTTTAAAGGTTGGATTGACAGGTGATATATTCTCATCACAAACATTTTAAAGGGCCAAACTCCCCTATTCAAAAAATTATCCGAACCCGAAACAATGTAGATATCCGGAACATATCAACAAGGGAGCAACACTATATTTCGTTCGTCCTTCAGTCGTCCTTTGGACATGGTTCCTATATCGAAATGATATCTAAATCATGCCCGAAAGAGATCCAACCCACTTAAGAAATAAGACTCTGATATAGCCCGAATAAGGCTTTATAGCGTAAATCATATTTTAATTCTCAATAGCGCCATATTGATTATCTTATTAACAAGACTAAATTAGTTCATATTCTTTACATTTGCATAAAAAAATAAAGAGAGCATGAATTACCAACAAATATGCGAGCAGGTTAAAGAATTGGTTCTGGAAGTCGGCTCATTCATCCGTGAAGAAAGAAAGCATTTTAATTCTGACAGGATTGAGGTTAAAGGACAGGCTGATTTTGTGTCGTATGTGGACAAGACGTCAGAACGTAGGCTTGTTGAAAAATTAGAAAAGATTCTTCCTGAGGCAGGATTTATTGCAGAAGAAGGAACAAGCACCCGCAGAGGTGAAAGATTTAATTGGATTATTGATCCGCTTGATGGCACCACTAACTTCATTCATGGGATCGCTCCTTATGCAATCAGCATTGCTTTAAATGAAGGACAGGAAACCGTTATCGGCATAGTTTTGGAAATCAACCTCAACGAATGCTTTTATGCATGGAAAGGAAGCAAAGTCTACTTGAATGGCAAAGAAATTCAGGTTTCTGAGGCTGCTACCACAAAAGATGCATTGATTGCCACCGGCTTTCCTTACTATAACTTCGACCGTCTTTCGGATTATATCAATTCGATGGATTACTTCCTAAGAAATTCCCACGGAATGCGAAGATTGGGATCTGCAGCAACCGACCTGGCTTATGTTGCCGCAGGGCGTTTTGAGGCATTCTATGAATATGCGCTTCATGCATGGGATGTCGCAGCAGGTGCATTTCTCGTCCGTCAGGCCGGAGGAATTGTTAGCGACTTTAAAGGAGGAGACGATTATATTTTCGGAGAAGAGATTGTGGCATCAAATAGCAACTACTACGATGAATTTTTCTCGATTGTAAAACAGCATCTTGTTAAACTTTAAAAAAGCACAGGACTCTTAGATGGCAAAACTATTATACCTTTTTCTTCGTTTCTTAACGCTTCTGATGCACCTGTTCCCTTTACGGGTTCATTATATTGTATCTGACATCTTATGTCTTTTCGTGAAGGACAT
>JAUZOB010000183.1 GCA_030706665.1 Bacteroidota bacterium | reverse complement strand
GAACGTTTAATTTCAGCTGAATATCTTTAACAACATTCCCCTTAGGCAATCCCATCTTATTATTCACCCAATTTTCTTTCCGATGAATTGAGGTTAATGATCCAAGGTATTTTTCAATAAGAGGTTTGGCTTCTTCCGGTTTCATATAACCAACGAAATAGAAAGTGAAGTCGCTGGCATCTTTAAAACGATTCAGGTAAATTTCTTTAATCTTATCAAAAGAAACCTTGTTCAGCGTTTCAATATTCTGCAATACGATTCTCGGATGATAATTATCAAGAATTAGAGATAACGAATCTTGCATTACTTTTTGTGGATCATTTTGAGCATTCTGAAGCATTGATCTTGTTCTGTCCATGCTCGATTTGTATATAGTCTGATCAAACCTTGGTTTTTCAAAATAGAGGTAAGTCAACTGCAACATGGTTTCAAAATCTTTTGGTGTTGAACTACCAGAAATTCCTTCAGAAAGAGTACCCAAAGTAACATTAACCGAGACATTTTTACCCGTAAGAATTTTACTGAGAGTAACAGGATCATAATCTGCAACACCAAAACCGTTAACCATTGAATCAGTATACAAAGCAGAGGGCAGATCTGTTTTTGCCAACAAAGAGTTACCGCCCGGACTAACGGAAGAGAACAGAATTTGGTCTTTATTCAGATCAGAATAACGATAAGCAACCTTTACACCATTAGACAGAGTCCATTCAACAGCATTGTATTCCGGAAGTTTCCTTTCAGCAACGACCTTACCTCCTTTCGGAAGTTCTTTCATCAGCTGGGCACTAGCCACTTTATCGACATAAGGCTCAACGGTTGAAGTTTCGACCTTGTCAATGATACTTAATGCTTCCTGTTCGGTTAAATGGGTTACGCCCTGCTTTTCAGGACCGGAAACAACAATAACGCGATTCTCTTTCGTCAACCACTTTGGAGCAAGCGCATTCATCTCTTCCAATGTTATTTTGGGAAGAAGGTCTTTGTAGAAAGCAAATTCAGACTCAATTCCCGGGCAAGCTTCATTCTCAAGAAAGTGGCGGGACATTTCACTACAGTATTGGTCATTTGAGCGTTTTTCCCGACTATTATATGCACTTTCTATCATCGTCAATGTGTTTGCTTTGGCACGTTCAAGTTCTGAAGCTGTGAATCCATGTTGTTTCACTCTCACATTCTCCTTCATAATAGCTTCCAATGCCCGAGCCTCTTCATTTGTTTTTGCTCCGACGTTGATCATATAGAAGTTACGGGTGCGGGCAATATATGAGCCAAAATCGGCACTCGCATCAGTAAAAGGAGGATTATCCTGTTGCAGGATTTCAGAAATACGAGCACTAAACATCTGGTTATACAGACGGCTCATAATATAATCTTTCCAGGTTCCGAAGTTTTTATCTTTTGGAGCAACAGCGGGATGTTTGATAAAGATACTTATTGAAGAATTGGTAGCTTCAGGATCAGTAGCCAGACAAAAGACAGGCTTCTCATTCCCGGGGATCTCATAAGACGGTCTTGGTTTCGGATTTTCAACAGCCGGAAGCTGAGAGAACATCTCTTTGACTTTCTCTTCCATTTTCACAGCATCAAAATCTCCTATTACTGCGATTGCCTGAAGATCGGTACGGTACCAGTCATGATAGAAGTCCCGGATAGTATTGTATTTGAAATTCTTAATTACGTTCAGGTCTCCGATCACATCACGCTGACTATATTTCGAGCCGGTGAAAAGACCTTGAGCAGTCTTTTGGAAAATACGGAAGTAAGCATTACGGCGTGTTCTCCATTCCTCCTGAATCACCCCGCGTTCATCATCAATTTCTTTATCGGTCAGTAAGAGGCGATGCGACCAGTCACTCAACATCAAGAGGCAGGTATCCAGAAATGCTTTGTTAGTAGTGGGCACATCCGAAATGTTATATACCGTTTCATCATAAAAGGTATAAGCATTCAAATTACGCCCAAAAGCAACACCATGCTTTTCAAGTGTATTCAATAATGCTTTGTCGGGGAAATGTTCTGTTCCGTTAAAAGCCATATGTTCAAGAAAATGTGCCAATCCATTCTGGTCGTCATTTTCGAGCATTGCCCCTACATTTTGAATAATGTAAAAACTGGCGCGCTCTTTCGGTTCCTTATTCGCCCGAATGTAATAGGTAAGCCCATTCTTCAATACACCATGCCGCACATTGGGATCAAGCGGAACAGGGCTTTTTAAATCGTATTGTGCAGACGCATTACTAACAATAACACCAAGCAAAAGTACGATAAACCAAAAACTTAGTCTTCTATTCATACAAGAATCAATTTGATAAGCATAACAACAGAATAAAATTTCATCTATTAGACAATATTTTATAGAATTAATTACAATATTATGTCTGTTTTAAAATAAAAAAATTATACCCAAATAATTATTTCATGCGCTTACTACATAAGTCAATCTGCAATAGGCTTATAATCCTGACAATAAAAAAGGATGAAGCTGTTCCGATGATTATGAACAGCTTCATCCTTGTTGTTTACTCACACGCCGAATGTGCTATTGTACAATTAATTTGAAGGCATCTTTTAAAACGACCTCTGTATTAATGTTTTTAACCTTAACTGAAATCATATAGGTTCCCGGTTTAATCTGATTGATGATTTAGCGGAATATACGTTCCAGTTCTTTATCTTAATCTGAATCCATTGTTTAAAACTAAACTCTCCTTATCACGATCTGTAGTTGTCGCATTAACTACTCCTGAAAACAAAAAGAGAGTCTGCTTTACAAGAATGTAGCAGACTCTCTCTTATTTACAATACAATATCTTAATTTGCAGCCTGCGGACGGAAAGTCAGTTTTAAATGATTCTTCCCATTCTTAATAGTACCGGCAAACGCCTGGATATCCGAAGCTTTGATCTTATCCAGAATAGCTTCATAATTTGCAGGAGAAACTATGTTTTCTTTATCCCAGTAATAAGCGCCTAACGCACTTAACCAGAAACTATTTTGTTGCAGTTCTTCTGCTCTCTCTTTCTTCATGTTCTTAATCACCTTATCCAAATCTTCCACTTTGGGGCCGTTTGCCACAATATTATCCATTTCCTGATAAATAATCGGTACAAGATGATCTACTTTAGCCGGATCACAATCGAATGTCATTAACAATTTATATTCCGGTTCAGGAAGTTTTGTAAAACGCCCCATTACTCCGACGCCATAAGTACCGCCTTCTTTTTCACGAACCGACTCTGTGTACCGGATTTCAAGGATACTTTTCAGAATTTCTATTTTTATCTTATTTTCAGCTGTATATGGAATTTTTCCACCATAAACAATAAAGGAAGTTGCTTTCGGAACATTCAATTTCAGACTAATATCTTTAACAACATTCCCATTGGGCATTTCGACCTTATTATTCACCCAATTTTCTTTCCGGTGAATTGAGGTTAATGATCCAAGGTATTTTTCAATAAGAGGTTTGGCTTCTTCTGGTTTCATATAACCAACGAAATAGAAAGTAAAGTCGCTTGCATCTTTAAAACGGTTCAGGTAAATTTCTTTAACCTTCTCCAAAGAGACCTTGTTCAGGTTTTCAACATTCTGCAAAATGACTCTTGGATGGTGATTATTAAGGATCAAAGACAATGAATCCTGCATTACTTTTTGAGGATTGTTCTGAGCATTCTGAAGCTTTACTTTCAATCTGTCCATGCTCGATTTGTATATTGTCTGATCGAATCTCGGTTTTTCAAAACAGAGATAAGTCAACTGCAGCATTGTCTCAAAATCCTTTGGAGTAGAACTTCCTGAAATCCCTTCATTAAGTGAATTCAATGAGACATTAACAGAGACATTCTTGCCGGTAAGGATTTTACGAAGAGTAACCGGATCATAATCTGCCAGACCAAAACTGTTTGCCAATGAGGCGGTATACATGGCAGAAGGCAAATCATTGACAGGGATTAATGATGTACCACCTGGACTTACAGAAGAAAACATGATCTGATCTTTATTCAAGTCAGAATAACGATAAGCGACTTTTACACCATTTGACAAAGTCCATTCGACAGCCTTAAATTCCGGAAGTTTCTTCTCAGCAACCACCTTGCCTCCTTTCGGGAGTTTCTTCATCAGCTGGGCACTAGCCACTTTATCGACATAAGGTTCAACCGTTGAGTTTTCAACCTTATCCATGATACTTAATGCTTCCTGTTCGGTTAAATGGGTTACGCCCTGCTTTTCAGGACCGGAAACCACAATCACTCGATTTTCTTTTGTCATCCATTTTGGAGCAAGGGCATTGATCTCTTCCAGGGTTATTTTAGGAAGAAGATCTTTATAAAAGGCATATTCATATTCTATCCCCGGGAACGGTTCATTTTCTAAAAAATGACGAGCTGCCTCAGTACAGAACTGATCGTTAGATCGTTTTTCCCGGCTATTATAAGCACTTTCCATCATGGTCATCATATTGGTCTTAGCTCGTTCAAGCTCAGTAGCAGTAAAACCATGTTGTTTCACCCTGACATTTTCCTTCATAATAGCTTCCAGAGCACGAGCTTCTTCATTTGTTTTTGCTCCGACATTGATATAATAGAAGTTGCGTGTACGGGCAATATAAGAGCCATAACCGGCAGATGCCCCGGTGAAAGGAGGATTATCCTGTTGTAAGATTTCTGAAATCCGGCCACTAAACATTCGACTGTACAGGCTGGTCAAAATATCCTCTTTCCATGTTTCAATGTTTTTATCCTTAGGCGCTACTGCCGGATGTTTTATAAAGATAGTGATGGAAGAACTGGTCGCTTCAGGATCGGTAATCAAGCCAAAGACAGGCTTATCATTACCGGGAATTTCATAGAATACTCTCGGTTTCGGATTTTCGACAGCCGGAATCTGAGAGAACATCTCCTTTACCTTCTCCTCCATCTTCGCAGCATCGAAGTCTCCGATGACAGCGATTGCCTGAAGATCAGTCCGATACCAATCATGATAAAAATCCCGAATAGTATTGTATTTGAAATTTTTAATTACATTCAAATCACCAATCACATCACGCTGGCTATATTTTGATCCGCCAAATAAATATTGAGCAGTCTTTTGAGAAATACGAAATGATGCAGTCCGACGGGTTCTCCATTCCTCAGAAATTACTCCTCTTTCATCATCTATTTCCTTGTCGGTTAACAACAGACGATGGGACCAATCACTCAACATTAAGAGACAAGTATCCATAAAAGCAACATTCGTAGTTGGTACATCAGAAATGTTGTATACGGTTTCGTCATAATAAGTATAGGCATTCAAATTTTTACCAAAAGCAACCCCATGCTTTTCAAGTGTATTTATTAATGCTTTACCCGGAAAATGTTCAGTCCCGTTAAAAGACATATGTTCCAGAAAATGTGCCAATCCATTCTGGTCATCATTTTCCAACATTGCCCCGACATTCTGAATGATGTAAAAGCTTGCACGTTCTTTCGGCTCCTTATTCGCACGAATATAATAGGTAAGCCCATTTTTCAATACACCGTGCCGCACATTGGGTTCAAGCGGTACATGACTTTTCAAATCGTACTGTGCAAAGACGTTACTGACAAAAACGCTAAACATTAGTACGACAACAAAAAACCTTAGTCTCTTATTCATACAAGAATTAATTTTTTAAGCTTATAAATTTAACCATTAGACTATTTACCTTGGTATTCATTACAGTTTATGACTGTTTTAAATAGGGAAAAAACTGTTCTAATAACTAATTCCCCATTTTCTCTTCACACAACAAATTGTGATGAACAAACACTCCTAAAATCAAAAAAGGATAAAGCTATTCCATTTGTCATGGCAGCTTTATCCTTATTGTTATATACTCAAACCTTAAATGTGCTATTGAACAATTAATTTAAAAACATCTTTAAGGACAACTACTTTATAGATGTTACTAACTTTAACCGAAATCATATAGCTTCCCGGTTTAATCTTATGATTTAGCGGAACATATACTTTCCCGACTCCTTCCTTTATCTGTGCCCATTGTTTAAAGCTTTCGACATCACCGTCGGTAGTTGTCACATCGGCAATAGAATAAACGACAGGAAGTGTTCCTTCAACGCCTTCGATAGCAGTAGAGTACCAGGGAGTCGCGTATTTATACTGATTAACATCTGTTTTTAACGGAACAACATGGATAATCATGCTGTCGGGTGTAAATTTTGCATCATCAGTCATAAGGTACCCTTTCGGTTCATCACAAGCAAAAAGAATTACCAACAGCGAAAAGGCAGATAACGCTAATATTATATTCTTCATTTTTTCTCAGGATTTCTGATTAAACTAAAAATCTCCAAACATGTGGGTATAACTTAATGAATGAACAACCCCATTGGTCGGTTCAATATTGGCCGATGCAATCATGATTGTTGTTGAAATTGCATACGACTGCACATACAGAGAAACAGGACCAGCATCTACTACATTGCCATAATCTGATTTTCTACGGAAAACACGAATATCACGTCCATCGTCTTTGGTAACAATAGTTCCACCTTCAGTCGTTCCTTTTACTTCAAAAGCAAAATCTTCTTTCATCATTTTACCTTTGACAATATATTTCCGAATCATGCTTGCACAATCGGCAACCGGAATATCTGCAACCTGTTT
>JAUZOB010000182.1 GCA_030706665.1 Bacteroidota bacterium | reverse complement strand
TCTACAGACAATGGAAGAGTTATGGTAGGGAAACCAAAGTTGGATGTGGAGGTAAGTGATAACGACAAATATTCACTTGAGATTCATTATACCTCAAAAGGGAATGATGAAGATGATGCACGAAAGAATCTGAAGGCTATTACCTATAATATTAATCCAAAAGATTCTGTAATCGTGTTCGATCCCTTTTTCGTTTTCAAAAAGAATACTCAATGGAGAAAACAGGACGTGAAGATGACACTTAAAGTGCCTGTTGGTAAAACGATCTACTTGGGCGATAATATGATGGATATTATTTTTGATATCAATAACGTAACCCATGTGTGGGATGGTGATATGGTTGGGAAATATTGGACAATGACTGATGATGGACTTACCTTGCGGGACTCAATAAAAGTTGAGAAGAATGTACAAAAGGTATTGAACGTTAAAAAGAGAATCAAAAAGTAATGCCAACCTGAGAACATTAGTCCTGTTGTTTTAATAATCTTCCGGAGAACTCTCCGGAAGAAGGATTTTTCCGTGTGAAAGGAAATGATTTAAAACTGAAAATTATGGCACAGCTAATCTTTTATATCGGTTTCTTTATTGCTTCGATACTTCCGCTGTTTCTGATAGTATAGAGTAACTCAATTCGGGCGTTTAGGATATTCTTCAATTAGAGATGTATAATTTAAGAGCAGTATTTACCATTTTCTCTTCTGATTTATTTATCCCGAATCCGGATCTGATTTAAAAATGTAAGTTTATTTTCGGTGAAGTGAAAATAGCGATTTTGACATATTGCGCACTTTAGTACAAGGATATAATAATATTGGGTGAAGAATGATGGCGGAACTAGGTTTGAAATTCAGTAAAAAACTTACGATCTTCGCCCTGTGTTTAATTACTTAAGAATAAAATAGTCATCTATGAGACTTGTATTTGCTACGCATAATCGTCACAAGTTGGAAGAGTTGCAAAAACTCATGCCTCCCAAAATTGAATTGGTAAGTTTATCTGATATAGGTTATTCGGAAGATATTCCTGAAACCAGTGATACATTGGAAGGGAATGCCTCCCAGAAATCGTTCTGTGTTTATGAAAAGACCGGACTGAATTGCTTTGCTGATGACACCGGACTTGAAATTACAGCTTTAAATAATGAACCGGGAGTGTACTCGGCCCGATATGCAGGTGAAGATAAAAATTCACAGGCTAATATGAATAAGGTGCTGAAATTGATGAACGGAACAGAAAATCGTGATGCTCGGTTTCGTACCGTTATATCGCTTGTAATGAATGGACAGGAGATTCAATTTGAAGGAATTGTTGAGGGGAAGATACTTCATGAGAAAAGAGGAGATTCCGGATTCGGATATGATCCGATATTCCTTCCAAAAGGATATGACCGTTCTTTTGCTGAAATGAATATGATTGAAAAAAATAAGATTAGTCATCGGGGCAGGGCGGTAGCCTCTTTGATCGATTATCTTAATAATCTGTAGTTTATGCGCGGGCTGTCGGTGTCGCTATTGGTCTTAAGTTTACCGATTGTCCTTTTGCAGGGATCGGAGAACGGATTTTCATCCATTAATCAGGCATCATGATTGTTAAAACCCGCGGAATCGTCCTTCATTTTATAAAATATTCTGAGACCAGCGTCATTGCAACAGTCTATACTGAAATGCTCGGTTTGCAGTCGTTCCTTATTAAAGGGATACGAGGAAAAAAGTCGAAAGGGAAAGCAAATATACTTCAGCCGCTTTCGCTGCTTGAAATGGATGTTTTTTATAAAGAGAAACGTGAATTACAGACTCTGGGAGAGTTTCGTAGTTCTTATCCCTTTAATTCCATTCCTTATGATATCCGAAAGACTACCATCGCTATCTTTTTGGCAGAGATACTGTATCGAAGCATAAAAGAACATGAGGCGAATGCTCCTCTGTTTGATTTTCTGGAGAACTCTATCAAGATGCTCGATATGCTCGAAGAGGGGGCGTCGGATTACCATCTTTATTTTTTGTGTCACTATTCTGGCTTTTTAGGATTTGCACCTGAAAATAATTATTCTGAAGAAAACTGTTTTTTTGATATAAAGGCGGGGCGGTTTGTTGCCATCGAACCACGACATCCTTCCTATATGAAGGTTGAAGAATCATCTGCTTTTAGTTGTCTGTTAAGTGTCTCTCCGCTTGAATTGTTAAATTTGAATATTAACCATAAAGAAAGAATTGCATTGTTAGACCGTCTTCTTGACTATTTTACGATGCATTTTGAGGCGATGGAACAACTTAATTCTCTGAATGTTCTAAAAGAATTGTTCGGTTAAACAATCATTCGTTGTTGGTTGTTGTATAGTGTGAGGAATAACGCCGGAGATAGAATTTATTTCTTACATTTGCAGCCGGATTCTTTTATAACTTTATGATTCATACGAAATTTTATAATTCCAAAAGAAGCATCTTTTCGGTAATGTCTGAATTGGCCGATCAGTATGGAGCTGTCGATATGACTACCGGCAAATCAGATTTTCCATGTCCTCAAAAGCTAATTCAATTAGCCTCAGAATATTTGCAGAAAGGATATAACTACCCCGCGCCTGTTGAAGGATTACTCCATTTGCGTGAGGTCCTGGCAACGAAAACAGAGAATCTTTATAAATATTCTTACAATCCACAAACTGAGGTTACCATAACGGCAGGGCACATTCAGGCTCTGACTACTGCAATAAGCTCAATCATTTCCGAAGGGGATGAAGTGATTGTCTTTGAACCCGCATTTGATACATTCGTACCTGCAATAATATTGAATGGGGGGCGTCCGGTATATGTAAGTATGAAGAAACCCGATTTCCGTATTGATTGGGATGAAGTGCGAAAGATGATTACCGGTAAAACACGTATGATCATAATTAACTCACCTCACAATCCGACTGGTGCTGTGCTTTCCGTTGAGGATATGACCTCTTTGCGGAAGTTGACAAATGGGACCAATATCGTTATTCTGAGTGATGAGCCTCATGAACACCTTATATACGATAAATTACAGCATCAGAGTATTGCACTTTATCCTGAACTGGCTGCCAGAGGAATCATCGTTTCTTCTCCTGGTCCCTTATATAATATCAATGGATGGGAGCTGGCCTACTGTATGGCTCCGGCAAATCTGATGCTTGAATTCAGAAAAATACATCAATTCCAGGTAGGAAGTGCTAACGCTCCATTACAATATGCTTTGGCTGATTATATGGAAATTGATAATCAATATATGGACGTTACTGAAGTATATCAGGGAAAACGAAATTACTTTCTCAGGTTATTAAAGGACTCCGGATTTCAATTTACACCTTCGCAGGGATCACCTTATCAGGTCCTTGATTATTCAAAACTTTCAAATGAACCCGATACCGAATTCGCAACTCGTTTGGTGCGGGATTATGGAGTGGCTGCCATACCGATTTCTGTTTTTGTTCATGACAAATACGACAACCGTCAGCTGAGTTTTTGCTTTTCTAAGTCAAATGAGACGTTGGAGTTAGCCACAGAGCGACTGTGCAAAGTTGTATCCATAATTTGATTGTTCAAAAATATGCATACGATGTTGGGCGAACGCTCTAAATTTATATTTTTGCAATGCTTTTAGAAAGCTGGCCCCATAGTTCAACGGATAGAACGGAAGTTTCCTAAACTTCAGATTCAGGTTCGATTCCTGGTGAGGCTACATTATCGTAAAGGGTTTATAAATCGAAGATTTATAAACCCTTTTTATTATTGGCTTCTAATCCTTTTTGTGGATTATATAAATGATTATTCAATCTTGTATTGTTAAGAATTTGATCTATAATTTGTAATCAATTCTTACTTTAACTTTTTCTCTATAATCGTTTGCCATTCCCCGGCTTTATCCTGCATGGATTTTAGTTCAAACGGGTTGTTGCTGTTAAGGTCAAAAAATGGGATGTTTATATCCTCGACTTTCTTGTCTTTTGAAATCAGCGATAATTCTAATTTATCCGATGTGTTGGAATGACTTCCTTCTTTATAGTTTTTGATTCCTGAGTGCCTGATTGTGCAATATGAAATCTGATTCAAATCAACTAAATCTTCTTTTATTTGATCTGCGGCTAAATGGATGAATAGAAGTTTGTCGTTTGTGTTATCAATCCCAATGATTTTGTTTTTCCAAGAATCATGTTCTGCGATTATCAAGTTGTTCTCGTTAATTGCCGAAAGAAAAGCGTTTTTTAATTTCCTCTCTTTTTGTTTTACTGAATATATTAGTAACGATACTGGGATAATGAAAAATAAAGATAGGATTATGCTGATTGCTAATGATGCGATGTCCATGATGTATTTTTTAGTTTTTTATAAAATAACATTACAGTTAGAAAGCTTTGGTTGAGTGCTTTTTATCGGCATGACAAGTCCCCGATAAGACTGTCTGGAAAAGTTCTTCCCATTACTTCTTATCATTTCCATACAGGCCTTTGATTCATTAATTTATAAGGCTTGCATTAGATTTCGGATTATAACTGGGATAACGTCACACAGGGTAGCACAATTCACAACGCGAACGGATCGTGTCGTGTCGTGAATCAAGACTATTTGTTAAATAAAAAGTGTAAGTGAAGTTGTTAATTACCAAAATTCATGGAACGGAAAGATAATGATCGCAACATTAGGGCGTTGGTCAATATCTTGGGAAATTGCTACAGCGTAAGCTGTAAGGCAGAATGCTTGGATGCCACGTTTTAAAAGTGAAACTACCCATTTGGGAGTTGATATTTTATTGTACGATGATGCAAAATTGAATCCGGAAGTCGGTTGTAAGAATGAAAATACATTCAGATTATTCCTGGAGCTGAAAGAGGATTTATCGGAATTACTATTGCAGATCTCATGATGCAAATATTTCTCACTGATGGGAGGCTTCACGCTCTGTGAAGTCATCAATGCGATACATCCAAATATGAGTAATGTGCGGATCCAAATCATGTTACAAAGATAGAGAACTTTTACAAACAAGTAGACTGTTGTATCGCTGAACAATGACGGGGGTATATGCCGTCACTGTCAATGCATGTTTGAAGATTTTGTTTTCTAAAAGGAAGGAATACCGTTGTTAAATTGATTTATAAATTTTAAATTTCAAGTGATTTTTCCCTGATTGACATAGCTGACGATTTTTGATGAATTATAAAATGAATTTTATACTTCCGGGCAAACTTATTTTGTCAGGGCTGATACTTATTTTCTTTTTGCCGATTTTTTCATCTGCACAAGATACTCTCAGGCAGATGGAGAAGCCGGTCCCGTTTGTGGATTTCGGGATGCAAAGAGGGAATTTTATTATTGAGAACAGTTTCCTGCGGGGTGAGAATCTGAGTAAGAAGCCAATGACAACTTACGATGCTTACAATTTGCGATGGGGATATCAGACTGTCGGCGATAAACCTTGGGAAATTGCACATTTGCATCCTTATTATGGGATAGGCTTATATGTTCCGAATCTTTACAATACTCTTGAGCTAGGACGGCCGTATGCCTTGTATGGTTTCTTTGGGGCTCCTATAAAACAGTGGTCGAGACTTTCTGTTGATTATGAGTATAATTTCGGGGTCTCATATGGATGGAAACCATATAATAAAGAGACAAACCCTTACAATACAGCTATTGGGGCTCGATTTGCATGGTATATCGGGGCTAATCTTGCATTGAAATATATTGTCACTCCTAATGTGTCGTGTAATCTGGGGGTGGGATACATTCATTTTTCAAATGGCACGGTCAGAGTCCCCAATACAGGGTTGAATCTGGCGACTCCTTACTTAACGCTTCGATATCATCTTGATAAAATTCGACCGATGAGTACTGCTGGTTTGACTCCGTTTAAACCAAAAGGATCTTTCTTCGTTTCGGTTGAGACGGGAATTCACCAGGTTGTTCGTGATACAGCCTATACCAAGTTGTCTGACTATTACATTCATAAGAATTTCTCTCTTTATGTCTTATCTACCGGATGGCAACTTCAGTTCAGTCCGAAATGGACTTTGACCGTTGGTTCTGATGTCTCATATGATGAGGCCGTAAATACCATTATCACTGCAGATGAATATCAAAGAGTTGCAATAAGAAATGCGCCGGTAAGTTTTAAAATCAATCTGAATGCTTTCGTCGGAGGAGAAATGCTTGTGAATCGTTTTGCCTTGTTGGCGCAAGCGGGATATGTTTTTTGGAGCGAATTTGACCCGTCCAGACAAAGCCGTTTTTTTCAACGTATCGGGATGAAATATTATTTAAGCAATCGTTTTTTTGTAGGGACTCAATTGAAAATGTATCATCTTGTTAGAGGGACTACGATGACATGGATGCTTGGTTTTAGATTTCATAAATAACAGAATAGTAAGATTGTGCATGTAAGTATTTGAAGTTTTTTAACAAGTTGGGTGGGAAGTTCCATGTTCAGTAGTATGTGTTTGCCATGTCGGTGTGAATGGGGGTTATGTTACCAGTACGGGGGGACATGTTTATTAGCTTATGTTTGCTTTTTTCAATTCTAATCTGTCTCTTCCTTTTTAGGACTCATGGAAAATCTCTCTAATCCGTTTCTGTTTCTATAGTGAATATTGCTTTCTTGTTGTATTTGCAAGGAGAAGCAAAAAAATATCTATCTTCCCGACTTTAAAAGTCGATCTTAAAATCAATTGATTATTAGTATA
>JAUZOB010000181.1 GCA_030706665.1 Bacteroidota bacterium | reverse complement strand
GATGATGTTATCGGGTATCTTACCGAAGATGACAACCTGATTATTCAGAAGACAAAATGCGCCGAAGCAATTAAATTAATGGCCAGCCACGGCGATCGGATTATTGCTGCACGCTGGACTCCTTTTAAGATCGTCTCCTATTTGACCCACCTCCAATTAAAAGGATTTGACCGTATAGGCGTCGTGAGCGAAATAACAGCCATTATCTCCAAAGAGCACAACATCAACATGAGGAGTGTAAAATTTGAGACTCACGACGGAATCTTCGAAGGAGAGCTCTTCCTTTACATTCACAATACACTCGACTTAAACAACCTAATATTTAAACTAATGAAAGTCAAAGGAGTAGACTACGTGGAACGAATTGAAGATATTGAAGAATGATTTTTTCAATTTGATGCGTTGAGCTAAAAAAAATTCCTATTTTTATACTCCTATTTGAATTTAGTTTAAGTATGAATTACCAGAAGACAAAAGATTCGGTTAAGAATATATTTACTGAATATCTGGAAGAAAAAGGCCACAGGAAGACCCCTGAACGCTTTGCCATTCTGGAGGAAATTTATTCTCGCGATGGACACTTCGATATCGAATCGTTGTACATCTCGATGAAGAATAAAAACTACAGGGTAAGCCGCGCAACTCTTTACAACACAATTGACCTCCTGCTCGAATGTAAATTGGTCGTAAAACATCAATTCGGGAAAAATATCGCCCAATTCGAAAAAACCTTTGCCGCAGAATCACACGATCACCTCATTGACACCAATTCAGGAAAAGTAGTTGAATTCTTTGATCCTCGTATTAAGGAGATCATACAGGAAACCTGCCTGAAAAACAATTTTGACCTTTCACATTACGCACTATATATCTATGGGGCGCCAAAGAATGGCGAATAAGCATAATAAAAAAACTCTTTTTCAGCATAATATATTAATCCTCTTAATCAAAAAGAGGATTTTTTTTGCCCGATCATAGAAAAGTTGTAATTTTAGCCGCCAAATAATTTACCCCTTGGGCAAACATTTGGCTTAATAATAACTTACGAAAAATCTGAAAGCATAGCCCTGGAGCCTGCTAAATAACAGAGCACATTATGAAAGTAGATGTTTTATTAGGCCTTCAATGGGGGGACGAAGGAAAAGGAAAAATTGTCGATGTACTGACCCCAAAGTACGATGTTATATCCCGTTTTCAAGGAGGACCCAATGCAGGGCATACTCTTGAGTTCAATAATATTAAACATGTTCTTCACACGATTCCTTCCGGTATCTTCCGCGAAAATAAAATTAACGTAATCGGGAATGGTGTAGTTATTGACCCCGTCGTATTCAGTCAGGAAATCGACGAGATTGAAAAATTGGGAATCGACATTCGCTCGTCTCTCTATATTTCAAAGAAAGCCCATTTAATACTTCCGACTCATCGTTTACTCGATGCCGCTTCCGAAAATGCAAAAGGAGCCACTAAAATCGGTTCTACTTTACGTGGAATTGGCCCGACCTACCGCGATAAAATCGGTCGAGACGGATTACGTGTTGGCGATATCTTCTCTAACTTCAAAGAAAAATATGATTTAAGAGTTGCACAACATAAACTCACCCTCGAAAGACTATATCAATACGACTATGCAGAACAACTTCTCAACTATGAAAAAGAGTGGTTCGAAGCAATTGAAGTATTGAAGAAATTTCAAATCGTTGACACAGAACACCTGATCAACAAATCCTTGCAAGAAGGCAAAAGCGTGATTGCCGAAGGAGCCCAGGGCACTATGTTGGATGTCGACTTCGGATCCTATCCGTTTGTCACTTCTTCAAACACCATCTGTGCCGGAGCATGCACCGGATTAGGAATTGCTCCTACCAAAATCGGAAAAGTATTCGGAATCTTCAAAGCCTATTGCACCCGCGTAGGAATGGGACCGTTCCCTACCGAACTTTTAGATGAAGTTGGCCAAAAGCTCAGAGAAGCAGGAAACGAATTTGGTGCCACTACCGGACGCTCTCGTCGTTGTGGCTGGCTTGATCTCGTCGCACTTAAATATTCCATCATGATTAACGGGGCAACTGACCTTATCATGATGAAACCGGACGTCTTAGACGACTTTGACACGATCCGCGTTTGTGTTGCCTATAAAATCAACGGAGAAGAAATCACCGAGTTCCCGTCAGAACTTGATGAGAAAGTTGAACCGGTATATGTTGAACTTCCCGGATGGAAGACCAGCCTTTGTAAAATCACACATCAGGACGAGTTCCCTGAAGAATTCAACAACTATATCAATTTCATCGAAGAGCAAACCGAAGTTCCAATTTCAATTGTTTCTGTTGGACCTAATCGTTGCCAAACTATCGAAATCGAAAACGACTAATTCATTTCAATCTTATATAAAAGGAACAGCCGGCTCAAAGCCGGCTGTTCCTTTTATATACCTTGCCCGGAATTATTATTTGAATTAAAATCAGCAAGACTGTCTCCTAATTCCACCTATTCCTTTTCTCATTACAAGAAACAAAGCACAAAACTTTTTCTTTTACCGCCGCGCTACCGTTGGATTACCCTTCCTTTACCTATAAAGGTAGTGAAAGGGTAAAGGAAGGGTAAAGCAACGGTAGTGATAATATTGTCTTGTCCTGAAATAGGTTTACAAGAAAAGTAAATAAAAGACAGGATTATGAAAAGGAAAGTAAACTTTTACACGGACGAATTTAAAAGGCAGGTAGTGCATGAGTATTTAAGTACTAATTGCAGTTATAGTGAATTAAGGCGGAAATATAATATACAAGGGAAGTCGTGTATATCAGATTGGATTCTTAGATTTGTGGAAAAACCGAAAAGTCCCCAAGAGATAACAATGAGCGAGAAATCGGCAGAAAAGAGTGTAAGAGAAGTAGAACTGGAAGCTAGGCTCACGAAGCTTGAAAAGGAATTAGCTTATGAGCGATTTAGAGTGACAGCTTTGGATACTATGATTGATATAGCTGAAAATGAATTAAAAATAAGTATTAGAAAAAAGTCTGGAACCAAGCAGTAAGAAAGCTGCACACGAATCATCCTGATAAAACTATTGATGAATTGTGTGGACTGTTTGGAAAGAGTAGGCAGGCCTACTATCAGCAAGGACGACATATTTATAAAGCATCAGTAAAAGAAGAAGTTGTATTGAAGTTGGTATCCGAAAAAAGAGAATGCATGCCCAATATAGGAGGGAAAAAGCTTTACAGGGAAATACAAAAAAGGTTAGGACAAGAATTACGAATTGGAAGAGATGCTTTTTTTGACTTACTTCGCAGTAACGGATTGTTGATCAAGAAGAAACGTTATAGAGTTAAGACAACGATGTCAAAGCATCGATTTCGCATGTATCCTAATCTGATTAAAAATCTTACTCCCAATGGACCTCATCAGATATGGGTAAGTGACATTACTTATATTGAGACCCAGGAAGGCTTTGCTTATTTATTTTTGATTACCGATGCCTTCTCAAGAAAAATTATCGGATGGCAGGTGTCAGAAACAATGGAAGCCGATAATGCGGTTAAAGCCTTATATATGGCATTGAGTCAACTTCCGGCAGGAATGAAAGGAACTATCCATCATTCAGACCGAGGCGTTCAGTATTGTTGTGATAAGTACACAAAAGTTCTGCTTAAAAATGACATTCAAATAAGTATGACCGAAAACAGCGATCCATTGGAAAATGCCATCGCAGAAAGGGTAAATGGAATTTTAAAAACAGAATGGCTCTATCATGTGAAGATTGAAACAAAGCAAGAAGCAAAGAATAGAATAGAAAAGATTATCCGTATTTATAACACCAAACGACCTCATTCCAGTATTGATATGATGACACCGGAAAAAGCACATACAACTTCAGGAGAACTGAAAAGACATTGGAAAAATAGATGGAAAGAGAGATATGAGATAGCCAATCAAGAAACTTATAATCTAAAGGAAGGTAGTGTTCTGAATAAGGTAATTACAAAATAGAAACTGTTAAAACGAGAATAACTTTGGGAACGCTTCGCTAAAAGTTATTTCCCGTTTTAACAGTTAATCATTATCATAAATGTGTATTAAGATATACAAGAAATAATAATTTGATGTAAACAAAATTCAGGACGAGTCATCTGGTAATAAATTGCCTGATTATGATTTAACAACCATGAGTGCTCCTGCCAAAATCAGTAGGGCTCCGGCCCCTCCGGTAGCGTTGATATGCTCCGGTGCAATCCAATGAAAACCTGAGAAGCTCATTAACGCCATCAGAAGGAAAGTGATGGTCGGATTCATGGTGACAATCATAGAGATCTTGCTTGCTTCTATGTATTTAAATGCAGCGGACAATGCACCGTAAGCGATCAGTGTATTTAACGAAGCAAAAATCAGAAGAATCCAGTTGGTAAAGGTTAAGGTCAACAAAGTTGATGGTGTTGATATTGGAAAGAATATTACCGCAGGGAAAAAATATAAGAACAGGTTCAATGTTTGAGGCGGGTATTTGCGGATCATGATCTTTTGAATAATGCCATAACTTGTCCATGCCAATGCAGCTAATAACACGATGAATACGCCTAATTTATACCTGTTGGGATCGGAAGCCGAAGCTTGCAGTTGCTGATGGTAAAAGAGGGTGAATCCGACAACTGCGATTAAAAAGCCTGCGAATTGTCTTTTCGTAAATTTCTCTTTAAAAATGATCACGCCGGTTACGCCCAATAACATAGGACCTATCTGCGAAATTAGCTGACAGTTCCCCGGGCTGATATAATGAATCCCCATCATATAACCTATAAAATTGGAAGATAGACAGGCTGCTCCTATAACTAATAATAGGGGGGGGCGGAACAGTATTTTGAGCGCTGGTGGTCTTTGCCACAGATAATAACCAAGAAGTATCAGGAATGAAACAAGAAAGCGAAACCAGACAATGGTATATGGGTCGATACTTTTATCAATGACTTTAAGGGCTATTGCCAACACTCCCCACATCAATGCCGTTGTTACGGCCAGTAAAATGCCCTTTAAATTTTTGCTCATAAATAAAACAAAAAACCTTCCGGTTGATTAAAGCCGGAAGGTTTATATTAATCAATGAATACTAATTATCGTATTTGAGCTCCCAACTCGCGGTCGTAGGCTTGTATCAATCGTTGCATCATCTTGTCGATCTGTTTGTCTTCAAGGGTGCGTTCATCATCACGCAGAATATAACTAACCGCATATGACTTCTTGCCTTCCGGAAGGTTTTTCCCTTCATAAACATCGAAAAGATCAACCTGGCGTAACAATTTACGTTCTGTCTTGAACGCAACCTCTTTGATTTGATTGAAGCTGACGTTATGGTCAAGCAGGAGTGCAAGGTCGCGACGTACTTCCGGGAAACGAGGCAGTTCGCTGTATGTTACCACATTGCGTTGCGATTCGCAAAGTACATTATCCCAATTCAGGTCTGCAAAGTATACCGGACGTGAAAGATCGAATCTTTTGGTAAGCTTCGGAGACACAATTCCGAATTCTGCAATCACTTTCCCTTTAGCAGTAGTAAGTAGAAGTCCCTCTGCAAAAAGATCGGAGGTTATACCTGCCGAGCGTAGTTGGTTCGGATTTATTCCAAGCCATTTTAGAATATTTTCAGTGTAGCTCTTCAATTCAAAGAAAGAAGAAGGCTGTTCTTTGGTTGTCCAGTTTGCAGTTTGACGATTCCCACTGATAAACAGTGCCAAATGTGCTTCTTCCGCATAATTGTTTGCCGGATTCTGCTGGTCTTTAGGACCATTGTAGGTATAAACATTTCCAAATTCATAAAGTCTGAGATCAGCATTTTTGAATTTGGTATTCCGTTGAATGGTTTCAAGTCCGCCGAAAAGCAAGCTTTGGCGCATGGCATTCAGGTCAGAACTCAATGGGTTGAAAATCTTGACCGTATTTTCTGCAGAATAGCTTTTCAGGTTTTCGTAATAGGCAGCTTTGGTCAATGAGTTGTTCATTACTTCATTGAATCCGTTTGCTGTCAATCGTTCAGAAACCAGATTTTGCATTTTGCGTCTGTCGGGACGAGACGAATATTGAATAGTGGATCTTACCTTCAGGTCAGGGATGATATTGTTGTATCCGTAAACACGGAGGATATCTTCAATGACATCTGCTTCTCTCTGTACGTCTACACGGTAGGGTGGAACCTCCAGATCAAGACCTTCTGCTGTTTCGGCAATGATCTTAATTTCGAGCGAAGCAAGAATATTTTTAATGACTTCGTGTGGAAGCTTCTCTCCAATTAAGCGATCAGTATTTGCATAAGAAACAAATACCGGGAAATTGTTCATTAAATCCGGATTCGGACATACGTCAACAATTTCGGATGAAATGGTTCCGCCAGCTGTTTCTTTTATTAAAAGCGCAGCACGTTTTAGCGAGTAAAGAATTGTATTGGGGTCGACACCGCGTTCAAAATGGAACGATGCGTCGGTATGTAATCCGTGACGACGTGAAGTTTTCCGGATATATACCGGATTAAACCAGGCGCTTTCAAGGAAGATGTCGGTCGTTGTATCCTTAACTCCTGATTTGATTCCTCCGAAAACGCCTCCGATACACATTCCTTCCTGTGTGTTGCAAATCATCAGGTCATTTTCATTCAGCTCTCGTTCTACACCGTCAAGGGTGACAAATGTTGATCCTGAAAGCAATGTTTTTACGATGATTTTATCGCCGATAAT
>JAUZOB010000180.1 GCA_030706665.1 Bacteroidota bacterium | reverse complement strand
GAAATATAAAATTGCTGTTATCGGGTCCGGTCCTACCGGACTTTCTGCAGCGGATCTGCTTAATCAGGCCGGACACAATGTGACTGTCTTTGAACAGGATGACCGGGTTGGTGGATTACTGCGTTATGGAATTCCTGATTTTAAACTGACCAAAAGTATTATCGATCGCAGAATCGAACTGATGTACGAAGAAGGAGTCAGATTCCAGACCAGTACAACAGTTGGAAAAGATATTACTGCAGAAAAACTTCTATCAGAATATGATGCAGTGTTGCTTGCCGTTGGTGCCATGAAACCTCGTGATCTGAATGTCGAAGGACGTGAATTGAAAGGGGTGTACTTTGCACTGGAATTCCTGAAACAACAGAACCAGATTGTCGGAGGTGCACAAATTCCTTCAGCGGAACGCATTGATGCCAAAAATAAGAAGGTACTTGTTATCGGTGGAGGTGATACCGGTTCTGACTGTGTGGGTACCTCTATCCGTCATAAAGCTGCAAGTGTAACTCAGATTGAGATTATGCCCAAGCCTCCTGTTAATCGTACTGAAAATAACCCATGGCCTTATTGGCCCAATGTGTTGAGAACTTCAAGTTCACATCATGAAGGTTGTGAAAGACGATGGAGCCTTACCACCAAAAGAATATTTGGTGAAAACGGTGTTGTTACCGGTGTCGAGGTCGTTCAGGTTGAGTGGGTCAGTGAAAACGGAAGAATGTCAATGCGTGAAATTCCGGGTACGGAAGAAATCATCCAGGCTGATCTTGTCCTCCTTTCAATGGGATTTGTACATCCTGTTCATGAAGGATTATTGAATGACCTTAGCGTGGAATACGATGCTCGTGGAAATGTGAGTATTGGGGATGATCACAGCACTTCAAAAGCAAAAGTATTTGCAGCAGGTGATGCCGCTACCGGTGCCAGTCTTGTCGTTCGCGCAATTAAGAGTGGTCGGGACGCTGCCGAGAATATTGATCGATATCTTAAAACAATAGAATCACTTTAGTCTCCTTTTTATTTCAAACACCAAACAATTACTTTGGGGATGATTATTTCCCCTACTTTTTCTCTTCAAATTAAACTGACAATGCAAGGCCCTGGTACCCCCCAGGGCTTTTTTTATCTACAATTCCCTTGTTAAATACTATGTTGTATGGGAGCTGTCGTTGTCTTGTAATCCGATCGTTCGGTGGAATTTTAAAAGGAATCAACAATGTCCTGGTATTTTATCACCTTACTTTTTCAGCTTTACACGATTCAAAACGCAGAACTAACCGGTCGTTAAATTACCTCAATGCATTATTCTCATATGCTTTGATTTGTCTTTTGAATTGAAGAGGTCCTCCGGGCAGCTAAAGTTCTGTTATAAAAAAAGAATGCCGTCAAGATAAAATCCTGACGGCAAAAAAACCTAATGTTTAATAAAACTACATAGGCTGAGGTTATAAGGATTGCTCAGCTTTCAACAGATAGTAACATTGTATGAACAATGTTTTACTAAAGATAATGAAGTAAAATATAAAAACGAAAATATCTTAATATTTTCTATTCCTTTTATTTTAAAGTCTTCATTATTGCTTGTTATTTTATTCAAAGATAATGTATTCTTTTTAAAATGAGAGGATTTTAACTGTCACTTATCTCTGAAAAGATGAACAAATCCGGTTTTCTTTCGTGATCTGTTATCCCGTCCGATCGCTTCGATAACGTAGAAATAGACTCCCGGAGATGCATACTTTCCGTCAATCTTTCCATCCCACACTCCATGAGCGGTTGTCTCTGTGCTGGAGGATACATTGTTATTTTCATAGCTGAATAGCTTTCGCCCCCAGCGATTGAATATTGAAACCTTAAATGTTTTCAGTGATTGCGTCTTAATGGTGAATCGATCATTGACGTTATCTCCGTTCGGGGTAAATACATTGGGAACTTCAACCCATGAGGTATCAGCAACAATGAATCCGCTTCGCAGGTATAACGAATCCCTGCAGGTTAAGTTATCGGGATTGGTTTTGATTGCAAGTAATTTAACTTTATAATGACCGGAGTTCTCATATTTGTATTCGATATTGGACGTTTGAAATTGTTGCATCACACTGTCAACCTTTCCACTGTTCTTTTCTGCTTCAGTTTTTATTACATCGATATCTTTATAGAGTGTCCATGTATAACGATCGGCATTTTTAGAAAGGTTGGTAAATTTTACCAGCAGAGGTGCTTCTCCCTGAGCGGGGGATACCGTAAAGTCGGCACTTGGAATAAGTGAGTTGTAGACTACGGATACTTTAGCGTTACAACCGAATTTATCAGTAAGAGTCAGGTTATAGGTGGTATTTTCGGAAGGAGGAGAGAATATCGTTGTCTTCAAGGTATGTGACACAACTGCATCACCTTCCTTCCATGATACATTGTAGTCTGCAGAAATTGCCACCTTTTCGTGCGATATAGGATCAATATAGCTTAGATCGGCACCCGTGTAACTTCCGTTGAGAATAAAATGATCGCAGTCAGAGTCCGTAATGGTTGCTTCTGTCTTTATCCAGTTGTTGATGACCCATGCACGATAGGTTACAGTACTGCTGCCGTCGCTAACTTCTATCTGATATAAGCCGGAGGGAAGCCCTGTCTGACGATCGGTTTGGGTAAAAGCGGAGGTGCTTGTATAATATTCAAAAGTACCGGATGAGGGATTCAATTTCTTCCAGGAAGCTGAAGCTGCAGAGGTAAAAGGATTTCTAACTTCGAGTGTTGCAGTATTGTAATCGGCAGAGGCACAAAATACGAAAAGCGGATCGTTCGTAGTCCCCGAAGGATAGTTGGTCTGAAGGGATGTGACAGAACCCGGAGCAGAAAGTTGTGCTTTGGCTGTACTCAATAAGACAAGGAATAGAAAAAGAATAAAGGATTGTTTCATTATTAATTTCTCCGGTGATATAAATTAAAGTGGTTAACAATTCAATACTAACAAAATAACGCAAAATATGTCGTCAGGGTATGTGAAGAAGATATTTTTTTTGAAGAATAAGATTAATAGGTGTACAAATATTAATTTTGAATTTCTAAAATGACTTAGTTATAACAAAAAGTATAGTGTACGATTATCTAAAACAACTCAATGAGGCACAGCGTGCTGCAGTAGAAAATACTGACGGCCCCTCGCTTGTGATTGCAGGTGCAGGTTCGGGGAAAACACGCGTGCTGACCTTTCGTATCGCGCATTTGTTGCAAAAAGGGCATCCGGCTTCTTCTATTTTGTCTCTTACGTTTACCAATAAGGCAGCCAAGGAGATGAAAGAACGCATCTCAAAGATTGTAGGTGAAAATGTTGCACGCTACTTGTGGATGGGAACATTTCATTCTATATTCTCCCGTATTTTGCGAATTGAACATGAAGCGATCGGTTTCCCTTCAAGTTTTACGATTTATGATACCAGTGATTCTAAGAGTTTGATTAAATCGATCATTAAGGACTTTAAACTGGATGATAAAATATATAAGCCTAATATTGTCCTGAACAGAATCTCGGCAGCAAAGAATTCATTGCTAACTCCTGCAGTCTATAACAAGACTCCGGAAATTGCAGACTATGATCGCAGCATCCGGATGCCGCTCATTGGTCAGATCTACAAAGAGTATGCTCGCAGATGCATGGTTTCAGGAGCAATGGATTTTGATGACCTTTTGATGAAGACTGATCAGTTATTTGCTTCCAGAGCAGATATCCTTGCAAAATATCAGGACATTTTTCGCTTTATACTGGTCGATGAGTACCAGGATACCAATCATGCTCAATACAGAATTATCAAGCAGCTTGCCCAGAACCATAAAAATATCTGCGTTGTAGGAGATGATGCCCAGAGCATCTATTCTTTCCGGGGGGCGAAGATCGAAAATATACTCAACTTTCAGTCCGATTATCCGGAGCATAAGATTTTCAAGCTTGAGCAGAATTACCGTTCGACCCAGAATATTGTCAATGCTGCCAACAGCATCATTCATAAAAATAAGAAGCAGATTCCTAAAGTGGTCTTCTCCGAAAATGATGAAGGAGACCGCATAAAAGTGCTTTCCGCCCTGACCGATAATGAGGAAGGGTTTATGGTTGCCGGAGAAATCGGGGACCTCCATATGCGCGAGCACTTTAAATTTGAAGATTTTGCCATTCTTTACAGAACGAATGCCCAGTCGAGGATCTTTGAAGAGGCTCTTCGAAAGAAAAACGTGCCTTACAAGATTTATGGCGGATTGTCGTTCTATCAACGAAAAGAAATCAAGGACATACTGGCCTATTTCCGATTGGTCATAAATCCTTTGGATAATGAGGCGTTCAAAAGAATTGTGAATTATCCGGCCCGCGGTATTGGCGATACGACTCTGAATAAACTTGATCAGGGGGCGTTAGCTGCAGGTATCAGTATTTGGGATATGGCTTGTTCGCTCAAGACTAAAAATGAGATAGGGCTGAATTCGGGAACCGTAAATAAACTGAATTTATTTACAGAACTGATCCAGGGATTTATCGACAAGAATGAACAAACCGAAGCATTTGATTTGGCCTCTGCTATCGCAACCGGAAGCGGACTGCTGAAAGATCTGTATCTGGACCAGTCTCCGGAGGGGCTTAGCAAATATGAGAATATACAGGAGTTGCTGAATGGGATACAGGAGTTTACCATTAATGCCAGGGAAGAGGGAAGTGCAAATAATCTTCACGATTATCTTGCAGATGTAGCTTTGCTTACCGATCAGGATAATGAGAAACCGGAAGATCGTGATAAAGTGGCGCTAATGACTGTTCATTCAGCTAAAGGGCTTGAATTCAAGGTTGTCTTTATTGTCGGGGTCGAAGATCAGCTCTTTCCTGCCAGTTATGGGGGACAACCTGTAACCCAGCAGGCCATGGAAGAAGAACGACGATTGTTTTATGTTGCCCTGACAAGAGCCGAAAAGAAAGCATACCTTTCATTTGCGAAACAACGATATCAATGGGGGAAGCTGGAGTTCTGCAAACCGAGTCGTTTTATTACCGAAATCGATTCCCGGTTTCTGGAAGCAACTGATTCAAGAATGTTCAGTATCTTTGGCCGTCCGGAACCTTCTGCAACTGTTACACAACAACAAGTTCAGCAACGAATTCAGACAGCATCGCAACCTTCGATGATGCGTAAACTTGCCGGTTTGAAAGAAGCAGGCATGAACGCAACTGCATTTCAGGGTGATGATCCTTCTCTTCTGCTACCGGGTATGATTGTTGAACACCAACGATTCGGACAGGGTAAAATTTTACAGCTCGAAGGAGAAAATCAGAATATGAAAGCAACTGTTTTCTTTCAGAGTGCAGGACAAAAGCAACTTTTACTTAAGTTTGCAAAACTTAAAATTGTCAAGTAGTATTGGGTAAGATTCAGTTTCACAAGGAGAATGAGATTCTTTTCCACTCTTTTTTATTATCTTTGATATAACGGAAATAGCGATTACGACAAACGGGTTATCCCAATAAAGCTGATTTCCGCAATTTATCGATATCATACCAACTAAATGGATTATAATAGCAATCGGAAAAAACTGTTTCTTCCGGAATATGGAAGAAATATTCAGAATATGGTCAACCATATCATGGCCATTGAAGATCGTGACGAACGAAATCGTGCTGCACGCTCTTTAGTCGATATCATGGGGAATATGTATCCATATCTGCGTGATATTAACGACTTCAAACATAAACTGTGGGACCATTTGGCCATAATGTCAGAGTTTACACTCGACATTGACTATCCTTATGATCCGCCATCCCCAAGTTTGTTGCATTCAAAACCAAACAGAGTCCCATATAGTGCCATTAACATCAAGTATCTCCATTATGGAAAAATACTGGAGGATCTTATTGAAAAGGCTGCTGAATATGAAGAAGGGGCTGAAAGGGATCTTTTGATTCAATTGCTGGCGAACCATATGAAGAAATGTTATCTCGTATGGAATAAGGATTCGGTAACTGATGATAAAATCTTTGAAGATATCGAAAAGCTGTCAGGTGGAAGAATAAAGTTTAGCGAAGACTATAAATTAACCGACAGCAAGGATCTGCTTTACAGAAGCAGTCCGGCCAAGAAGAAGTTGCAACAAAACAAAAGACAAAATCCCAAATAATAAATAGCAATTCTGCATTTGTTATGGCTACTTTTCGTATTACAGGGGGGCAGAAGCTGAATGGGGATTTATATCCTCAAGGGGCGAAAAACGAAGCTCTACAGGTGATTTGTGCTGTATTACTGACTGATGAGGAAGTAATAATCAGCAATGTCCCCAATATTAGTGACGTCAATAAGCTGATAGAGATTCTCATCGGTCTTGGTGTGGAAGTCCATCAGTTGGAACACGGAACCTTTAGTTTCCGGGCCCATAATATTGACCTTGATTACATGAAAACGGAGCATTTTGCCAAACAGGCTGCCCGTTTACGTGGATCAATAATGATTATCGGGCCTCTGCTGGCACGCTATGGTGTAGGGTATATTCCACAGCCCGGAGGAGACAAAATCGGCCGCCGTAGGCTGGATACTCATTTTATCGGATTCCTTAATCTGGGAGCTGAGTTTAATTTTGATTCTCAAAATAACTTCTACAAAGTACAAGCCCCTCGCTTGCATGGTGCTTATATGCTTCTTGATGAAGCATCGGTTACCGGGACTGCCAATATTGTAATGGCGGCAGTGATGGCAACGGGGACGACT
>JAUZOB010000018.1 GCA_030706665.1 Bacteroidota bacterium | reverse complement strand
ATTATATCCTTATGGAATTTATCACCAAAGAATCTTCCCAAGATATTTTAAGACTATATCTAATATTGGGTTGGACTACCGTTCCGCTACCCATTTGGTAAAGAAACGGTAGTTCAAGGGTAAAATGAGGGTAGTACAATATTGAAGTTATTAAGGGTAACGGTTTCGGAAATTCGTATTATAGATATTTGTGAGACATCACCGAGAGTCAGCCAAAGTTAAATTCACTTCTTTAAATAAGCCCATTGGGCGTGCAATCCTTTTCTGCGTTAATACTTTTATAGAATCCGAATTTCGATTGTCATTTAAGGCTAAAAACGACCAAATCCCCAATTGATTCCGATCCCCACATAGGGCTGAGTTCCTTTTAGAACTTTCCCGGTAAGATTTTGTCGAAATCCACAATCAACTTTGAGATAAAGTAAATTAGAAGTATTAATAAATACCTGGTTCTTTGATTCCCATTTAAACAATAACAATTCACCTGACACACCTGCTCCTGCAAAGAAGGAACTGACCAAAGATTGATTGTTTTTGTCAGGGTCTGTTAAGTCAGACAAATTGCATCCCCCTATACTCAGATAAGGATAATAGTTAATCCTTGGGGAGGCATCAAATTTCTTACCAACTTTAACGCCATAGTTGAGTAGACTAACCCGGCTTCCCAGGTCAAGCCATTGATTCCTGTTTGAACTAAAAACAGGAATCTTATTTTTTGCAGACAACGTTCCATTAAAAAACAACGACAGATACAACCGGTTTATTAGAAAATCTAAATCCATCTGAATTTGCGAACTCATACGAACTGACTTGTCAAGATTCCCCAAAGGTGACACATAGAAGCCGCTCACCCCAAAAGCAATCCGACCGGTAGCACAAGCTTGTTCTATCTGTTTCGCAAAATCCCTGTATCGGGATGATGGGTATTGATGAATAAATTTTCGTGCATTCTCATGTATTGGATATAAATTGCCATTTGCTTTAAGAAAATTCTGATAAAGAGACAACAGATCACTTTGCTCGTTATCCAAAGTATAGGTCCAAAAAAAAAGCAGCTTAAAAAAGCTGCTTTTTCAGATTATAATATAGTTAGAATTATCCTAACAAATTTTTTACCATCGCGGAGATTGCTTTACCATCGGCTTTGCCTGCAAGCTCTTTACTGGCGACACCCATTACTTTTCCCATCTCTTTCATTGATGTGGCTCCGACCTGAGTAATAACATTCTGTACTGCAGTCCGAAGTTCCTCTTCGCTCATGGGTTTCGGAAGATATGCCTCCATTACCAGTACTTGTTGAATCTCTTGTTCCGCAAGATCTTCCCGATTCTGTGATTTATAAATCTCGGCAGAATCTTTCCCTTGCTTAACCAGCTTTTGAATCGCTTTCATGGCATCCTCATCGGATAGCTCATCGTGACCCGATTTTGCTGTTTTTGCTTCAATCAGTACTTTTTTGACATTTCTTAAAGCTTCCAGTCTTACCTTTTCACGAGCAAGCATCGCAGCTTTAATGTCATTGTTAATCGTATCAAATAAACTCATCTCATTTATTTTTAATCTGGATTATCATGAATATATGGATTTTCGCGATGGATTGTTGTCTTCTTGTCCTTATCCTCGCGCAAAGAAAATCTTGAGATATCCTGTTCGGTCGTAGTTTTGGTGTTATCTTTCAATTTAAAGCTCTTCCGTTTGAAGGCCGGCACATTTTCAATCTCATCGATCGATTCATCTGCCAGTTCGTGAAAATCTACCTGAACAGATACAGACTTCTCAGTCGTCTCTTTTGTCAATGGCCATGTATCGACCTTTCTTTTGCCATAAAGACTCTCAAACTCGTCAGGTTCGGGAGTTTTAATTTCAAATTCAATGGTTCTTGAATCAGATTCGTCTTCATACTGAAACTCTTCTGAAGAAGAATAAGAGTCATCTGCAACTTCCACTTCCTCATCCAATGTATATGTCTGAGGTGCTGTTTGACGAGTCACATTTTGTTGATTTGGAGCAGATGAAGCAGCGACTGAATCAACAAGCGGCACATAAGTTTTCTCGGTTTTCTGTCTCGCCAGCATTTCAGGAATACTGCTGGTGCTAAAGCCGGTTGCAATAATTGTGACGCAAATTTCATCATTCAGCGATTCATCAATACCGTTTCCCCAGATAAGGTCAGCAGCATGACCGGAACGCTTTTGGACGTAGTCGGTAATCTGTCCCACTTCATCCATGGTGACTTCATAATCACCCGAGCCTGAGGTAATATTCAACAGGATATTTTTGGCTCCCGTGATGTCATTGTTGTTCAACAACGGAGAATTCAATGCTTCTTCAACAGCTGATATTGCCCGATTTTCTCCGGTAGCCAATGCGGATCCCATCAATGATACACCGCTATTGCGCATAACCGTTTCAACATCTGCAAAATCAACGTTGATATATCCGTGAACTGTTATGATTTCGGCGATCCCTTTAGCCGCAGTTGCCAAAACATTATCAGCTTTAGCAAATGCTTCAGAGATTTTAAAGTCGCCATACATCTCCCTGATTTTTTCATTGTTAATCACCAGAAGAGAATCGACATTTCCTTCAAGGGAACGAATTCCTTCCAAAGCCTGATTGATTCGACGGGCCCCTTCGTTTCTGAATGGAATCGTAACAATGGCTACAGTCAGAAGTCCCATTTCACGAGCAGCTTCGGCAATAACAGGTGCAGCTCCGGTACCGGTTCCGCCCCCCATCCCTGCTGTGATGAAGATCATCTTCGTATTGTTCTCCAAGACCTGTTTAACGTCTTCAATATTTTCTATTGCCGCTTCCCTTCCCATCTCTGGTTTATTTCCTGCCCCACGACCTTCAGTAAGAGAGGCACCAAGCTGAACTTTCAACTCTACCGGGCTATTTGCCAAAGCTTGAGAGTCGGTATTGCAAATCATAAACTCTACGTCTTTGATTCCCTGTTGGTGCATATGATTAACAGCGTTTCCGCCCCCACCTCCAACACCGATTACTTTAATGATTGACCCTCTGGTTTCGGGCAAATCGAAATTCATGATCGATTCAGTCATACCTCTAGTTTTTTTAGGGTTTAAACCTTTCTTTCCTCCTACTCTGTTTCATTTTCTTCAAACAGGGTGTTAAACTGTCGTAAGAACCAGTTATCCGTCAGAGATTCGGCTTTATTATCTTTATGTTGTTTATTATATTGTTCGCTATTGTATTGCGAAGCTTTATTTTCTGAAGTGGGACGATCTATTTCAAAGATTACCTCTTCGTCTGCTTCACGATCCCTGTTAGGCTTCTCTTCTTGTAAGATTAAATGATCATCCTTTTTTATCAAACCGAGAGTATCGGTCATTGTTTCTTTTCTCACCTCCTTCATTGAAGGAGAAGAAAACTGGTCTTTCTTAAATCCGGTAGCCAGAATCGCTATACATATCTTCTTCCCGAGATTTTTATCAATGCTGTTTCCCCAGATGATATCAGCTTCCATCCCCGCGCTCTGCTGCATGAATTCAAGAATAATGCCTATTTCGGCCATCTTAACTTCATCTTCACCTGAGATAATATTTATAAGAATGTTTTTAGCTCCTGTCAGATCATTGTTTTCCAAAAGAGGGAATTCGATTGCCATCTTAGCAGCTTTAACCGCTCTTCCCTCTCCTTCGGCATATCCGGTCCCCATAATAAAGGTCCCGCTTCTTTTCATCACCGTATAAACGTCGGAAAAGTCAATGTTGATATTGCCATTCAGGGTTATTAGCTCTGCAATGCCTTTAACTGTAGTTGCCAACACATCATCTGCTTTAGAAAAAGCCTGGGATGCGGTAAGATCACCATAAACTGTGTGAAGCTTCTCATTTCTGATTACCAGTATACTATCTACGGCGGTCCGTAGTTTTTCAACTCCTTCCAATGCCTGATTATACCTTCTTTTCCCTTCAACCGGAGAAGGCAATGTCACGACGGCAATTGTAAGAATTCCTAAGTCTTTTGCAAGCTTGGCAATGACTGGTGTTGCACCAGTCCCGGTTCCTCCCCCCATACCTGCAGTAATGAAGAGCATGCGGGTCGAATCTTCCAGTATCTGTTTGAGGGAATCCATCGATTCAATTGCAGACTGTTCACCAAGTTCCGGCATATTACCGGCACCACGCCCGCCATTCAGAGATGCACCTAATTCTACTTTAAGAGGGACTGGACTTGTCCCGAGTGATTGGATATCGGTATTACAGACAACAAAATCAACTTCATGGACTCCCATGCGAAACATATGGTTCACAGCATTGCATCCCGCTCCCCCGACACCTATTACTTTAATGATGTTGGGAAGTGAATAATGAAAACCAAAATTCAAGATATCATTATTCAGCGAAGGCAATATAGAATCATCATGAACCACTTCGTTCGTGTATCTCAGATTAGTTATTTGTTATCTCCTGATCAGGTTCTGTAAAGAAATCAGAAAAAAGAGTCTTCATTTTACCGGCAAGAATACCACCTTTCTTTTCCTTCTTCGGAACATCCTTTACCTTTGGTTTTTTCCGCTCAGTCTTCTTCTCCATCTCAATTTCCGGTTCAATCATCTTAATACTGATTTGCTCTTCTTCCTTTTTCGCCACTATTATTTCAGGCTCCCACTCTGCTTGCTTAAGCCCCTGGATGAAGATTCCCAAAGCAGTTGAGAACTCCGGAGAATCAATTCCTTTAGGAAGTTGACCTTTAATATTGATGGATGGTTTCCCTAATCGAACATCAAATCCGGTTTTTAATCTGATTAATTGCATCAGATCGTGAAGTTGAGCAGTTCCCCCGGTAATTACAATCCCGGCACCCAAATGATCTGCAAATCCTGATTTATCGATATGAAAGTAGCAGCTTTCGATTATCTCTTCAATACGTGCCTGTATGATGTAAGCTAAGCTTTTAAACGAAATTTCTTTAGGTTCCCATCCTGGCATTCCGGGTATTGTGACTACTTTATCATCAGGAGCATTATCTCCAAGTGCTGAGCCGTATTGCACTTTAAGAGCTTCTGCCTGACGCAATAGGATAGAACAACCTTCTTTAATATCACGGGTGATAACCTCTCCTCCAAAAGGGATAATCCCCACATGGCGAAGAATCTTATCGTAATATACAGATACGTTAGTAATCCCGCTTCCGAAGTCAACCAACACGACTCCGGCCTCTTTCTCATCATCTGTCAGTACTGCATCTCCGGCAGCTATAGGACTAATAGAAATATCAGACAAATTCAGCCCTGCTTTCTCAATGCAAAAACATGTGTTTTTTGCATATGATTCAGGACCTAAGATAAGTTTGAATTCACCAAATACATCATTCCCATAAACTCCGACAGGATTCAATATGCTGTCTTCATTATTTACACGGTAATATTGAGGAACAACGTCATAAATTGTTTCTCCGGGGTGTAACTCGACACTTTGAGCCCCCTTTATTAATTCTGCCACATCTTCTTTCCGGATATAGCGAGCATTGTCAAGCTCTTTAACTCCATCGACACTTTCAGAATAAAGATGTTGGCCATTTATTCCTACAAAGACTTTTGATATTGGTCCGTTATAATTTCTCCGAGCCTTTGTCAACGCTTCTCGTACAGAACTGACTGCTTCTTCAATATTATAGATTACTCCGCGTTTAACTCCCTGAGAGTTAACTTTAGAATAACTAATGATTTCGACTGTGCCCTGGTCATCTTTTCTTCCGATGACAACTACCGTCTTGGCGGTGCAAATGTCGATTGCTGCAATTATTTCACTTTTCCGGCTCATAACTAGATTGTTATTTTTTTGAACAAACAACCTGATTTGTATATTTCACACTTATTGTATCGTAGAGATTCCATCCCTTTGCATTAAAGGTCTGGTTATATAGCGCTTTCAGATTTCTAAACTTTACATCCAAGCTATCTGTTCCTCCCAACTCAATGATATGATCACCAACTCGGGGAGCTAAATAAATTTCACCGCTTGAATTTACATAAATTTGTTCAATCTGTGCTTTCCACAACTTATCTTTATTAATAAAATCAGCAAGTTTAAAAAGATCGGTCTGTGCCATCTTATGAGTAATCGCTCCTGAAGCCACAATAACGTATGGGACATAAGACGACGAAACAGGCATCCGCTTTCCGTCACGACTCACATAATAATCTTCTGCAGGTGAGATTACACGCAGAAGGGGAATCTGCTGCCATACTTTTATGACGACTTTTCCACCATATACCTTCTGTCGGTCATACAATGTTGTAAAAACAACCGCATCCCGAACAGTCGGATGGCTTTTTACCGCTTCTTCTATTTTATTCAGATTGATACGATTTAGAGGCACCCCTACAACTCCGGGGATCTTCCTGTTTATTAAGGCCAAAATGTCACTTTTACGAATAAAAGTTCCGTTTAGAGAATCGACAATATCAATCTCTAAAGAGGTACACCGGGTCTTATGCTTCTCCGAAGAGACAAATCCAACAGTAAATGTCAGAAACCCCAGTCCCAAAATGGCCATTATTAAAACAAATACCTTCCTTTTAATCATACCAATCTTTTACTCATCAAATCGGTAATAGGATCGACAAAACGATCTATATCTCCTGCTCCCAAAGTGAGCAATACTTCCAGCTTTTTATCTTTTAAGATTCCTAATAATTCATCCTTTGTACACAATGTTTTCTCCGGACATTTCACCTTGTCAAAGATCAATTTCGAAGTTACTCCGGGTATCGGTTCTTCGCGTGCAGGATAAATATCCAATAGTATTAATTCATCTAACAACGAGAGACTTTCTGCAAATTCATCCGCAAAGTCTTTGGTTCGGGAAAAGAGATGAGGTTGGAAAATTCCAGTGACTTTCTTTCCCCGGTATAAATCTTTTACAGATGTAATGGTTGCTTTTAATTCCATCGGATGATGCGCATAATCATCAATGAAAACCAAGTTCTCAGTTTTTACATGATGTTCAAAACGTCTTTTGACTCCACCGAAGGTTGCCAACGCATTGCGTAATCCTTCTTCCTCAACGCCGGCGATTAAAGCCAGAGCACTGGCTCCCACTGCATTCTCAACATTCATCCTTCCAGGATATCCCAATACCAGGTCTTTCAAAATACCCCAAGGTGTTTTCAGATCAAAATGATAAGCCTGATTTTGATGATGAACATTAAATCCTGTAAAATCGGCATCATCCTCTAAAGCATAGGAATAAAATTGAGCAGAAAGATTATCGTTTGCTGATAAAGGAAGCCCTTTCTTTACGACAAAAGCTCCACCTTCTCTAACCTGTGATATGAACTCCCGGAATGAATTAATAATCGCTTCATGAGTTCCATAGATATCAAGATGGTCTGCATCAATTGAAGTAACCAATGCAAGTGTCGGATGTAATTGTAAAAAAGAACGGTCATATTCGTCTGCCTCGGCAACAGCCCACTCGGAGTTGTTCTGAGGCAACAAAAGATTCGTATCGTAGTTTTTCGATATTCCTCCCAGGAATGCAGCACAATCAACCCCTGAGTTTTTTAGAATATGAGCCATCATGGTAGAGGTGGAAGTTTTTCCATGGGTTCCGGAAATCGCAATACATTTCAAGGGATCTGTTATCAAACCCAATATTTTTGATCTCTTACAAACCTCATAACCTTCCTTTTGGAAATAAATCAGTTCGGAATGCTCTCCCGGCACAGCCGGAGTGAGTACAACCAACGTATTTTCTTTGGAAAAATCTGCAGGGATTGCATTCAAATTCTCATCATAATGAATTTGAATTCCTTCCTTTTCAAGTTCTCTGGTCAAATCAGAAGCAGTGCGGTCATATCCGGCTACTTTTTTCCCTTTAAAATGGAAATATCTTGCCAGAGCACTCATTCCTATTCCTCCGATCCCCAGGAAATATACGTTTTGTATTTTATCGACTGATAATTTCATTTTTTTACTATTTCAAGAATAATATTTGCAATCTGATTTGATGCATCCGGTTTCGCAAGATTCAGAATCTCACGACTCAGATTTTCCATCTTAGCTTTATCGGCGATAAGAGCAAAAGTTGCATCGATTAACTTTTCAACAGCTTCATCATCACGAATCATTAAAGCGGCGCCCTTTTCAACCAATGCCATTGCATTTTTAGTCTGATGATCTTCAGCGACATTTGGCGATGGAACTAATATGGAAGGTTTCCCTACAAGGCAGAGTTCAGAGATTGTTCCTGCTCCTGCTCTTGATATGACAAGATCTGCCGCAGCAAATGCCATGTCCATTCGAGATACAAACTCCATAATATGAAGATTAACCGGTTTGTTGTTCCCGATCTCTTCAAGAATCGACTTGTGATATATTTTACCTGTTTGCCAGATAATCTCAACATCTTCGTTCGATATCTTTTTCAGTCCTGCAAGTATACTTTGATTCAAAGTTCGTGCACCTAAGCTCCCCCCCAAAATCAGGATTACAGGTTTGTCTGCCTTTAATTTAAAGAAATTCTTTGCATCAATCGGATCATGAGGCAAGGTAAGATCTTTCCGGACAGGATTCCCGGTATATACTATTTTATCAGCAGGGAAATAACGATCCATTTTATCATAGGCCACACAGATACGAACAGCCTTACGAGCTAAAAGCCGGTTGGTAATTCCTGCATAAGAGTTCTGTTCCTGAATTACGGTAGGGATTCCCATTTTTGAAGCAGTTTTAAGGATCGGACCGCTTGCATAACCTCCTACGCCAATCACTGCATCAGGAGAAAACTTTTTAATAACTCTGCGTGCTTTGCGCTTACTTTGAGTCCATTTTCTTAAAAAGACCAATAGTTTAAAAGAAGGCTTCCTTGGCAGCCCCATAATAGGCAGTCCAACGATTGGATACCCGGCAGCAGGAACTCTTTCCATTTCCATGCGTCCCTCAGCCCCCACAAAAAGGATTTCACATGAAGGATCTTTTTCCTTCAATGCATTTGCAATTGAGATTGCAGGGAAAATATGTCCCCCTGTACCGCCTCCGCTTATGATGAACTTTCTTTTATCCATATCCTATAAAGCCTGGTCTTCGTCGGGTAAACTACCAGCTTCAAGAGCAGCTACCGGTTCGAAGTTATTTTTTTCTTTCTGATTCTGATAACTTACACTAAGGATGCATCCAAATGATACAGCCGTAAAGAGAGTTGAAGTTCCCCCCATGCTTATCCATGGAAGTGGTTGTCCGGTGTCTGGTAGTACTCCAACTGCTACCCCCATATTAATCATTGCCTGTAAAGCTAATAATACGATTGACCCTACCACAAGAAAAGCGGGGAAGGTTCGAGTGCATCGCCTAATAATAATCCCGCCCCGATATAAGAATATCAGGTATAAGAGTATTACCCCAAAAGCTCCGATTAATCCATATTCCTCTATGTAAATGGCAAAAATATAGTCATTATAGGCAGCAGCCATATAATTCCGCACATTACTTCCTCCAGGACCTTTTCCTACTAATCCTCCCTGATAGATTGCCAGTTTTCCATAATCTGCCTGCGATAATCCTTTTTCTTTTGCAACTTTCTCCGCATCATTGTTTATATAACGCTCAATACGTGCTCTTACAGTTTGGATTCGACCCAATTTTTTAGGTAAAATCGGCGCAGCAAGGTAAAGGATTAATACAAATAAGAAACAGGCAAGTACCGTAGAACCCAAATGCTTTAAACTGATATGGCCAACAAACATCATAACCATAATCGTTACGAATAAAAGCATCGAAGTAGAGAAATTCACCAATGAGATCAATCCGCAAATAATTGCGGTTACAATTATTATAATGTAAAAAGCAGAAGTTCTGGACTCTTTGTCTTGTTGCTTAGTCGCCAACACCCTCGCAACGAATGCAATTAAAGCAATCTTTGCCAACTCTGCAGGCTGAAAACTAATGATCCCCAGATTAAGGGTCCGTCCTGTTTCTTCATTTGTGATCCCTGCAACAAGACTGAAGAGAATTAATCCGATCGATATGACTATCAGAATCGGAGATATCTTCGAATAAACATTTACAGGCAAATAATTGACTTGTAAGATCATGATAATAAATCCCACAACCAATAACCCGATCTGCTTAAAAAGATAATACCAGGTATGTCCTCCCGCCTGTCGGTATGCCAATGAACCTGTCGCACTGTAAACAATTAACAGCGAAATAAGCGACAAGAACAGCAAGACGATCCAGATCACCCTGTCTCCTTTAAAAAATCTTGTTAGCTGAGCCCACTTAATCATATTCGTAAATTTAAAGATTCCGGACTGCTTGTTTAAAGCGACGTCCCCGATCTTCGTAGTTCTCAAATAAATCGAAACTTGCGCATGCCGGCGAGAGTAATACAACATCTCCCTCATTTGCCATTTCGTAAGACAACTTAACGGCATCGGTCATGTTATCGGTATCGACGATATTGGTTACAACTCCGTCAAATGCACTGTGAATTTTTGCATTATCAACCCCCAGACAGATAATCCCTTTTACCTTTTGTTTAACAAGTTCTAATAATTCAGAGTAGTCATTTCCTTTATCAATTCCGCCAACAATCCAGATTACCGGCTTCACCATGCTTTCTAAAGCATACCAGGTAGAATTTACATTTGTCGCTTTCGAATCATTGATAAATTCGATTCCATGAACTTGTAAGAAATTCTCCAGACGATGTTCTACTCCCTGAAAATCACTCAGACACTCTCTAATATTATCCTTTCGAATATCCAAAACCATAGCTGATATTCCGGCAGCCATGGAATTATAAGCATTATGCTTTCCTTTTAAAGCCAGATCCAGAATCGACATACCAACAGTGTTATTGTTCACATTGAAGTTAACTTCATTCTGATTGATACATGCACCCTCGCCGTTAATAGGTTCAAGTGAAAAAGGAAGTTTTTTTGCAGTAATTATTCTGTGTGCAACTTCCTCTTTGAGCACAGGGTCATCGGCACAAAAAATAAAATAATCTTCCGGCCTTTGATTCCTGATAATGCGGAACTTCGAATCGACATAATTCTCCATCTTGTATTGATAGCGATCAAGATGGTCAGGTGTAATATTCATAATTACGGCAACGTCGACTCTGAAGTCATACATCCCGTCTAGTTGAAAGCTACTCAGTTCAATCACATAATAATCAAAATCTTCTTCAGCAACCTGCCATGCAAAGCTCTTCCCTACATTCCCGGCTAACCCTACATTCAATCCTGCAGTTTTTAGAATATGATAGATCAATAAGGTTGTGGTTGTTTTCCCGTTGCTTCCTGTTATACAAATCGTTTTTGCTTTATTATAACGACCTGCGAATTCAATTTCTGAAATAACAGGAATATTCTTCTCATGGAGCTTTTTTATAATCGGCACCTTCTCTGCAATACCAGGACTTTTGATGATTAAATCAGCATTTAGAATTAGCTCTTCAGTATGTTTCCCTTCTTCAAAAGGAATCATATAATGATTCAATGCTTCGCGATAATTTTCTTTTATCGCCCCAAAATCTGAGACAAAGACATCAAATCCTTTTTTCTGAGCCAATACGGCTGAACCGACACCGCTTTCGCCAGCTCCTAATATCACAACCCTCTGCTTTGTCATTTCGATTATCGTGTTTTAAGCGTTAAAATTGCAACTACTGCCAGAATAATTCCAATAATCCAGAATCTGGCAACAATTTTGGGTTCCGGGATCCCTTTCTTTTGAAAATGATGATGAATAGGAGACATTAAAAAGATCCTTCGCCCTTCTCCGTATTTTCTCTTCGTATATTTAAAATATGCAACCTGGACAATTACAGATAGACTCTCAACGAAAAAGATTCCACACATTATGGGGATTAGAAACTCTTTGCGAATAATAACAGCAAAGACAGCAATAATTCCACCCAAGGCTAAGCTTCCGGTATCACCCATGAATACTTGCGCCGGAAATGAATTATACCAAAGGAATCCGATCGTCGCCCCGATGAAGGCACTGATAAATACGGCAAGCTCGCCCGTATTCGGGATGTACATTATATTCAGATATTCTGCATAACCAAGGTGACCGCTTACATATGCAAGAATCCCCAACGTAGCACCACTGATGGCCGAAAGCCCCGTCGCCAGTCCATCCAAGCCGTCTGTCAGATTTGAACTGTTTGAAACCGCTGTTATTATCAAAGTAATAACAATCATATACATCAACCAGCTCCAATCCTTAGCTTTTGATCCAAGCCATGAAACCAGTGAATTGTAATCAAATTCCTGATTCTTTATAAATGGGATAGTTGTGCTTGTAGATTTTAGATCCCGGGTAACGTAATGCAAAGTTGATATCCCGGTTGAAGGATTAACCACTGCCTGTGTTAAAGGTTTTCCATCCTGACCTATTACTTTCTCGCGAATTACGACATTATCATTAAAATACAATGTTCCTGCTATAATCAGCCCTAACCCTACTTGTCCGATAATCTTGAACCTTCCGGCAAGACCTTCTTTATTTTTGAGGAAAACTTTAATATAATCATCAATAAATCCGATCAATCCCAACCAAACAGTCGTGATAACCATTAACACGACATAGATATTATCAAGTCGTGCGAACAGCAGGGTAGGAATCAAGATAGAAGAAAGAATGATTATCCCTCCCATTGTCGGAGTTCCCTTCTTCTGCATTTGTCCTTCAAGACCAAGATTTCGAATTTCTTCGCCAATCTGTTGCTTTTGCAAGAAACGAATAAGCCTTCTCCCCCAAACGGTTCCTATAATCAACGATAAAATAATCGACATCGCCGACCGGAAGGAAATATAATGAAACATCCCTGTTGCGGGAACATCAAGCTTATGCAGCCATTGGAAAAGATAATATAACATACCTCAAATTTATAAGGTTAAAAACACTTCCTTTAAAACTTCACGATCATCAAAATGATGCTTAATCCCTTTAATCTCCTGATAGGTTTCATGCCCCTTCCCTGCGACGAGGATAATATCACCAGGACGTGCCATCATACAGGCTGTTCGAATGGCTTCCCTCCTATTTATAATCGAAACAACTTTATTCTTTTGATGCGCTTCAATCCCTGCTTCCATCTCGCGAATAATATCTTCGGGTTCTTCAGAACGTGGATTATCAGAAGTCAATATCACTTTATCGCTACTCACAACAGCTTCATGAGCCATCTCCGGACGCTTCGTTTTATCACGATCACCACCGGCGCCTACAACCGTTATCAAAGTCTCCCCTCCGCAACGGATCTCATTGATCCCATCCAGAACATTTTTAAGCGCATCGGGAGTATGTGCATAATCAACGATTGCAAAAATACCATTCGCAGAACGAAATGTTTCAAACCTTCCGGCTACAGGGAAAAGATTACTTATCTCTCGCAGTACCTCTTCCTGATCCTGTCCTAACAATACTGCAGCACCATAAACGGCCAACAGATTAGACGCATTGAATTTACCCACAAAATGAGTCCACACTTCTCTTCCGTTAATCGTTAAAAGCATTCCATCAAGGTGATGCTCAATTACTTTTGCATTAAAATCGGCAAGAGTTCTAAGAGAATAAGTTCTTTTAATAGCAGAAGTATTCTGCAACATGACCAACCCGTTTTTATCGTCGCAATTTGTAAGTGCAAACGAATTTGACGAGAGAGAATCAAAAAATCTCTTTTTAGCTTTTAGATATTCAGCGAATGTTTTATGATAGTCTAAATGATCGTGAGTGAGATTTGTAAATATACCGCCCCGATAGTATAAGCCGGCAATACGTCCCTGTGCTACAGAATGCGAGCTTACCTCCATGAAACAGAATGAGCAGCCCAGATCGACCATCTTCTTTAAACTGGCATTTAAACTTATGGCATCGGGAGTGGTATGAGTAGCCGGAATCTCTTCGTCATTAATAATGACATTTATTGTTGAAAATAATCCGACTTTATAACCCAAATTGCGGAACAACCGATAAAGAAGAGATGCAATGGTTGTCTTTCCATTGGTTCCGGTTACACCAACCAATTGAAGCTTTTGGGACGGATGTCCATAAAATGCAGACGCTAAAAAACCAAGAGTAGCAGAGGCATCGCCCACTTTGACAAATGTAACATCTGAAGGGATTACTTCAGGGAACTCTTCACAGACAATTGCAGTCGCTCCACGATCAATCGCCACAGGGATGAAAGAATGTCCGTCGACCTTTGTACCCCGGGTCGCAATAAACAAGAAATTCTTTTCAATATTTCTTGAATCAAAATGAATCCCCTCCAGAATAATGTCAGGATTCCCCTTAATCTCCGTAACTTCAATGCCACAAAGCAGATCCTTTAGCTTTTTCATTTCACCCATATTAACTAAGTTCTAAGTCAATCCTTTGTCCCTTTCGTGCTTTAACACCTGGCAACAATGACTGTTTCTTTACTTTTCCAATACCTCGCAATGATACGCGCAATCCTCTGCTCTCCAAAAGGTAAACAGCATCTGATGCGCCCATCCCCTTTACGTCAGGAACTATCCCTATATAGATTCTCTTTTCTTTAACAGACACTTTTGTTGTGTCCGAAGAAAGTGCAGTCACCCAGTGACTGTTTGCACCACTAGAATAGGGAATATTAAATTCACGGCAAACATACTCCAGATTTGTTCTTCTTCCATTCGCAGCAAGAGGAGCATGAACAGATTTAGAAATAACTTCAGGTTTCCCTCGTTTACCTTCTATTGAAGTGGTATACACCTTGTCTGCGATTTCTTTAAAGACCGGAGCAGCAACAGCTCCTCCATAATAAGCCCCTTTCGGCCCTACCACCACAACAATACAGGAATATTGAGGATTATCAGCAGGGAAGTATCCGGCAAAGGATGCCTGATATACTCTGGCTCCTTCATGATAATACCCTTTATTGTTATTAGCCACCTGAGCAGTTCCGGTTTTACCCGCAATTTTATATTCTTTACTCTTTATACCCTTACCGGTACCGAATTCGATTGCTCCTTCAAGCATCCCCCTCACTTTACCCAGAGTCTCCTGAGAACAGATTGAAGATTTTATCACTTCGGTTTCAAACGTCTTCACAATATTACCTCTTTGACGGATCGCTCTCACAAATCGGGGTTTTACCATTTTCCCATTATTTGCAACAGCATTATAAAATGTCAGGGTATGCATTGGAGTCAGTTTTATCTCGTAACCATACGAAATTGCTGCAAGAGAACCAGCCCACCAAGCTTTATCCGTAGGATACTTAAAAGTCGGGACTCCTTCTCCACTCATTCCCGTATTTAATTTCCGATTCAGTCCGAAATTATAGATACGATCAATAAACTCTTCTTCTCGTCCCTGATAGCATTTGGTAATTATTTTGGCCACTCCCACATTAGACGACTTCTCAAATATTTGTTTTACGGTCTGAACACCGTGCCCTCCATACATATGATCGCTATCCATAACTTTAAGTCCCCGATACTCCCATACCCCGTTTCCAGTATCGAAAACATTCGTTGTATCAATGTAACCTTGTTCCATCGCAACCATCAGAGATATAAGTTTAAAGGTCGAGCCAGGCTCTGTACACCCTTGATATCCTAATGCATAATTATAATTCTCCTGATAACTTCCATCTTTCTCTTTTCCCAAATTAGCAATCGCTTTTACATCCCCGGTTTTCACATCCATCAGAATCGTGGTTCCATAAAGCGCATCACTTTTCTTTAACTCTTTTAAAAGTGCATTCTCGGCAAAATCCTGGAAATTGGCATCAATAGTAGAGATTACATCCATTCCGTCAACAGGCTCTACAGAAGTAATCGGCACCCAACGACCTGACAGATTTTCTTTATACGAAATCCCGTCTTTACCCCTCAGGTAGCTTTCACACATCTCTTCTATTCCGGTAAATCCGATATCTCCGTGAATCCCTCCGTATGCACCTTTATTCAAAGCTCCGATCGTTCGGAGTGCAATCATTCCATGAGGTCGAACACGCTCATTTTGTTGGACCGGAATTAACCCACCGGCAATAGAACCACGTTCAAAAATCGGGAATTTTCGAATTCTCTGAAGTTCCATAAAGCTAACCTTCCGTTTGTTGAGCAGCAAATAATGTTGCTCCTTGCGGAAGGCCTGTTGAAGCATTAATTTATATTGCCATCTTGAAAGATCTTTGAAGAAATGAGCAAGGCTATCAGATAAAGCTTCAACCTCTTTTTTGAATACTTTCCTGACACCCGGTGCTCCAATATCCATATGAAGTTCATAATACGGAACCGAAGTAGCCAATACTTTCCCGTCACAAGTACAGATATCTCCTCTGCTTGCGCTAATAATATCAGCTCTTTGTTTATAATTCTTTGACTCCTCCTCCCACCGATCGCTCTGTACATGCTGAATGACAAATGCCTTACCAAGAACAGCCAGGCCAAAAATCACCAGACCAATATAGACCAGTGAGAATCGGATGATTATATCTTTGCTCTCAATAGCCATCTCTCTTACTTTTTATCATTATCAATCACAATGACTCCCGGAGGTTTATCTGAGTCTATTAACTTAAGTCCTTTTTGCTGAACCCTAAATGCAACCTCTGAGGGACGACTCAGATTCATCAAGTCTGCAGCAATACTTATCGATTCGCTTCTCAGATCCTTGATCGTATCCTGACTGTCATCCATTTGTCTGATTATCCGTTCGGATCTGTACCGGTTGCTGATAAGTAATATTGCAAGAAAACCGACAAAGAAAATAAAAGGATATTGATTTTCGACCTTCGGGTTTCTTAAAACCCGTCCACCGATAATTGCCTTCAGGAATCCACTGATCTCTGACGATTTTCCCTTCTTCTTCCTGTTTCCTGTATTCTCCATCATCTCAACGTTTTAGTGCAATTCGCAATTTAGCACTTCGGGAACGCGGATTTAATTGCAATTCATCTTCATTTGGAATTATCACCTTTCGATTCACCAACTCAAAAGGCGAAGACACATTCCCGTAAAAATCCTTTTCAACTTTCCCTTCAAAGTTCCCTGATTTAAAAAAGTTCTTCACCAATCGATCTTCCAAAGAATGATAGGTGATCACAACTAATCTTCCACCCGGTTTTAGAACCTGAAAAGATTGTTCCAATAATTCCTTTAGAACATCCAATTCATTATTTACCTCAATCCGCAAAGCCTGAAAGACCTTTGCCAGGTACTTTCTTTCAGCTGCAGCCGGAATGCAGGAAGCAATGGCCTCCTTAAACTCCCCGATTGTATTTATCGGTTTTAAACTTCGTTCCGAAACAATTTTAGACACCATCGAGCGCGCATTATGCACCTCTCCGTATGTCCAAAAGATAGATCTCAGTTCCTCTTCGGAATAGTTATTTATAACCCACGCGGCATCTTTTTCGACATCTCTGTTCATACGCATATCCAAACGCGCATCGAACCGAAAAGAAAAGCCCCTTTCCGCATCATCAAAGTCGTGTCCCGAAACTCCCAAATCCGCAAGAATTCCATCCACTTCCAGCACTCCGTAGTAGCGAAGAAAATTTTTCAGGAAGCGAAAGTTATGTCGGATGAAATAGAACCGGGGATCCTCAATCAAATGAGGAGCTACATCCTCGTCCTGATCAAAAGCAAAAAGCTTTCCCTCTTGCATTCTCGATAAAATCTCACGCGAATGTCCGCCTCCTCCATAAGTCACATCGACATAAATCCCTCCCGGGCGGATTTCGAGACCATCAACACTCTCTTTCAGCAATACTGGCTTGTGATATCCGGTCATATTCTTGATTTTATCAGATTAATACTGCGAAGTACTATCTCCGCCCAATAATTTCTTAAACGTTTCGGAAAACTCGTCTTCCGGCATTAATGACTTCTCATACTCCTCAACATCCCAAAGCCGAATTCGGATTCCCTGTCCCGTAAAAACAACATCCTTTTTAATCCCTTTTTCATTCAACATTAAATTTGGAATATTTAATCGTCCCTTGTCGGACATCGGGAGTTTCACAAAAGTCTGATAGAATTTATCCAAAAACCTGCTCTGAACAGGATCATTGATATTTAAACGATTCCTGATTGACTCGGTTCGCATCTCCCATTGTTCAGGAAGATATATATTCAAACACTTCTCAAATGGATCCTTTTCGACAATAAAATATCCATCATAAGACTCTCCTACCTCTTTTTTGAATGCAGAAGGAATTACGACACGACCCTTATCGTCAACAGTTCCAGTATATTTGTTTGAAAAGTCGACCACGTCCACTGTTTTGGTTTCTTAATCGTAAAGATACAAAATTTTCCACCTTAGCACAACATTTCCCACCTTGTTCCACTACACAGTTATTAACAATATCTCATTGTTTCGGTTAATATCTCTGTTGATAAATTGTTCAAAACAGCTATAACCCAAGCATTCTTTAATACCTTAAGGGATTTGCAAAAGTATAAATTTTACAAACAATTTTTGTTTATAGCACTAATTAAGCATCATGCAATTAATAATAGCTCAATTCCGAAAATTTAGTATTTTGCAAGAAAATCATTTTATCAAAATGAATTCCGATCACAACCCGAATAAAATAATCAACATTAGAGAAGTCATAGCAAAGAAAAGTGCTAAAGCTGCCAGAAGAACACCCTCCTTTGTCATCAACTTTCTAAACAGAATTCTGCATGTCGAAGGTCTTAATGCAATTCTGCTCAGACATGGACATCTGAAAGGAGCTGAATTTATCGATGAATCATTAAAGGATCTCAACATTACCTTTAACCTTAGCGGAACAGAAAACATACCCCAGACCGATCAGGTAATCTTTGCCTCAAATCATCCTCTGGGAGGAGTTGACGGGCTCATCTTAATCAGTCAGATTACACGACTGACCGGAAAGCCCATTAAATTATTGGTCAATGATTTCCTAATGTATATATATCCGGTTGCTGATCTGTTTGTCCCTATAAATAAGGTGGGAGGACAAGCGCGCGGCTCATTACAAGTGATTGATCAAGCCTATCGTTCTGATGCCCCAATACTAATTTTCCCTGCCGGACTTTGTTCCCGAAAAAATAAAGGGAAAATAGAAGATCTTAAATGGAATAAGCACTTTATTCAAAAAGCGACACAATATAAGCGGGATATTATTCCGGTCTATTTTGACGGAAGAAACTCCAACTTCTTTTATAACCTTGCGAAGATCCGCAAATTTTTACACATTAAGGTTAATCTTGAGATGATGCTCCTCCCGGATGAAATGTTTAAACATCAGGGGAAGACATTCAATATCATTTTTGGCAAACCAATCCCTTATACCACTTTTGATCATTCCAGGACCAACGAGGAATGGGCTACCGATGTGAAACAAATCGTATACGGATTAAAGACTCAGGGAAACCAGAAATAATTTACAGATAAGCCATTCTTTCAATCAGAGAGCCATCACTACAGAAGCAGAACGAGTTGACATAGCCATACCAACGCTATATCAGCTCTAACTTTCGGACATGATTGAGCCGACACTCAAACATGTCTTAATCGTCTTTTCGACGAACAAACCACGTCTAAACCACGTCTGAAGGACGAACGAAATAAGGTGTTGCCCCCTTGTTGTTACGGGGTTGATTTCTTGATGAACCGATGAAAATCTTTACAAAAAATGAAACCGCTTTTCAGAAGCT